>DAOWLL010000228.1 GCA_030641945.1 Gammaproteobacteria bacterium
GCTGGCTGGAAGTATCAGTCTTCACCGTCGTGCTTTATGCGATGTCCTGGCTGCCTCGACCGCTGACCGGCCGCTATTACCACGAACTGTCACGTGTCTGGTGCCGATTTTTTGTGCGAGCACTGGGCATAGATCTGCGCCTGCACCAGAAAAACACGCTCCCTATCCCGGAGCAATATATCCTGATATCCAACCATCCTTCCGCGCTGGAGGACTTTGCTGTACCGGCATTGTTTGATATCTATCCACTGGCGAAAAAAGGTGTCAGAGACTGGTACTTCATCGGGCGTATGAGCGACAGGGCTGACACCATTTTCGTTAAGCGCGATGACCCTGATTCACGCCGTGCCGCGCTCGAGGCATTAATAGATGCGGTGAAGAAAGGACGGAATATAGCCGTGTTTCCGGAAGGCGGCTGTAAAGGACGTCGGATCCACACCAGCTTTCAAACCGGAGCATTTGATATCTCGATTCAGACAGGTGTCCCTGTGCTGCCGGTGTTTCTGCATTATGAAGAGCAGGACAGATTTGAATGGCATGACCCACATACCCTGCTTCACAAGTTCTGGCATTTCATGACTGCACAGAACAACAGGGCAAATTATTACGTTTACGATGCAATAAGTCCGCAAGGCTTTAGCGATAAACACGCATTTGCAGAGCATGTACATCAAAAATATCTGCAATGGCAGGAACGCTATCTGGACTGAAGAACAGTGAATAGTGAATAGTGAATAATCAGTAGTAGAAGTAGGCCGGGATAAGGCTTTGCCGTTCCCGGCATCTGCCATCTCCGCTCATCCTGAGCCCGTCGAAGGGCAACATTTCATTTATGCATTCCTACGAAATTAACAAGCCCAGCCAAAGCAAGCATGGAACCATGCATCATCATTTTGCTGGCGCATAGTTGAAAGGCAGTGAATAGTGAATAATCTTAAGACTTTATCTAATAGATATCGTTAGATTTCGAATGGCAGGAACCTGCACATAGTCGTCGCTTCATGTCCTGCTTTCTCGCACAGGCACGAAGAGAGCATTCATCGCACTGGCGTTAGGCTACTGGACGTTGTGTATAGATATCATCAAATAAGGCTTCAAGCCCCGGGTGGGCACCACGTACCTGGTCTATTACCTTGAGTGCCCAGTCAAAATAACCCTGTCTGCGTTGCAGGCTCCAGTCAGCTGGCGCATTATTCAGAACATCACGAAGGTTGCTGATCTTGTCAGCCAGCTTTACCAGCTTGGCCTTGTCAGAGATATGCGCGGCATGATCAATTTGTGCCTGCTTGCGCGCAGCTCTTGGCAGGGTTTTGTCATCCGTTACGTCCATGACAATGTCACGAATCGCTCTACCGAATACATCTTCCAGCTCTTCTGCCGTGGTTTCCGTGTCTTCAACTGTATCATGCAGTAATGCACCGCAAATGGTTTCTATATCGGTGACATGTGCCTCGTTGCATAAAATATCCGCAAGCGAAATCGGGTGATTGATATATGGCGATGCATCCACATCCCGGCGGCGCTGGTCCTTGTGTTTGTGTGCAGCGAACGCGAGTGCCTTTAGCAGTATTTTGAGGTCGGCCTGTTTAATTGACATGATTTAAAACCCTGTTATTTGATAACAGGTTTTTAACACTCACAGCCTCAATTGTCATGTAATATACTGAAAATACTAGTAGTAAAGAAATAAGCAATGATGGATGTCAGCTAATATCAGAGATAGATAAGTCGTGAATATTGATGACAAACAGACGTAATATCTTTGCAACAGATATTGGATAGAATGAGCCGAACAACACAATAGTTATAAAGATGAAAGACACCTGGAAGGAAGCAGTACACAATCAGAGAATTGCGCTGGCGCAAATACTGTCAGCACCGCTGGCAAATATTGCGAAGCGGTGTGAGACCGTGTGGGGTCAGCGTGAGCAACTTGACAGGATACTGAGTGAGAGTCTTGTGACTGTGCCGCATTGCGTGTTTCTGTATGCACTTGATACCAGCGGTATTCAGATAAGTGACAACGTCAGCAAGACCGGCCTGATGCCCGAGCATTATGGGCGTGACCGGTCTGAGCGCCCTTACATGCGGGAAGGTGTGCCATCATGGGGGTTTCTGTTATCCGATGCATACCTGAGTGAGCGCGCCAATCGTCCATCATTAACAGCTTTGCAGGTAGTGAACCGCGGTGAAGAAACGCTGGGATTTATCGGCGCTGATTTTGACCTGCGCGATTTACCGGTAACTTCTGAAGTCTACGAAGAATCACATGACTGGCGTCAGATCAAGGGTGATCCCGCGATTCGCGGCTCAGTGTTCCAGCAATGCCGTGTTGACAGCCTGATGGATAAAAACATTGAAACGGCACGCGCGATCATTGAGGAGCTGATTACAGATCGCGGCATGTTCCAGGGTGTCATTCATTATTCCAGCAGTCGCGCCACTATCTGGTTTGTTGATGATCCATTTCGCTATCGAATTCTGGATGCAGAGGCGCTGAGCGATCCGGATATCTGCATGCTCTACCCGGCGTGTGCTTACCCTGAAGATGCACTGATACCTGCAGAACGCATCAGTTCAATTCTGCGTGGGTTGAGCAAATTGCGTCTCGCAGATGAAACGCTTTACCTGCGCTCGGCCTCGATCAATATCTTCAACGGCATGATCAGCCTTACTTTCTCATGTGACGGTACACACTATATGTCGTGGGAAGAGTTCCTGCAAAAGGACATGTCTTTCTGGATGGGAAGTGCTGCTTGAAATTTAACCTTTGGTACCCTTGCAGGGGGGGCTTCCTGTATCTAAAAAAATATTTTTCACCGCAGAGGCGCGGAGACGCAGAGGTTTTATGATTTAAATGAGTTGGTTCAGATCTGATCACACAGTTCTATAGTGAGTTTCAGCATCAACTGACAATTTAGACAATGCATGAATAGTTTCGTAGCCTGGATGAAGCGAAGCGGAATCCGGGGGCACTCTCCCAGTACCTGACAATGAATATTTCACCACAGAGGCACAGAGGGCACAGAGAAAAGAAATATTATTTATGTGGTTAAGTTAATATTATCTAACAGTTCAAGCAGTATCATCAGCTGCAAGCATTGTACCTAAAAATAACTCTGTGCCTCCGTGCCTCTGTGGTGAAGTGTTTATTGTCAGGCTAAGTCTGGAGTTTCATATCTTATTTACTCGGCGAATATTTCTTTAAAGAATACCTGTGTTTGCTGCCATGAGTCCTTGTCAGCCTTTTCGTTGTAAGCTGTCGGCAGGTTGAATTTCTTGCCAAAGCTATCGGCATCAGGGTTGGTGAAGCTGTGCTTTGCACCAGGGTAATTCACGACCTTGTAATCCACACCGGCGGATTCCATTTCTTTTTTAAATGCTTCTATCTGTTCTGCCGTAATGAAGGGGTCATCGGCGCCATTGAATACACGAACGCGGGTTTTCACATCGCCTGCTTTGGCAGGTGATTTGGTTGCGACACTGCCATGGTAGCTGACAACGCCATCAATATCGGTGCCCATGCGTGCCATGCCCAGCACGATGCCGCCGCCAAAACAGTAGCCGATAGCAGCGATCTTGTCTGCGTCAACGCTGGGCTGTTGTTTCAGCGTATCCAGTGCTGCATCGAAACGTGCTTTAGCAAGCTGCGGCTTGCCACCTACCGCATTGGAAAATTTGCCTGCATCATCAGGGTGATCAGCGGTTTTACCGTCGCCATACATATCAACAGCCAGGGCCGTGTAACCCAGCTCGGCCAGCATGTGCGCGCGCTTGCGGGCATAGGCGTTATGTCCCCACCATTCATGTACTACCAGGATGCCGGGACGTTTTGCTTCAATCGAATCATCATAGGCAACAAGGCCTTTCATTACCGTATCGCCTTGCTTGTAACTGACTTCCCGGGTAACAATTTCAGCAGCTGAATCGAATACGAGTAAAAGAGAAAACATTGCTAGAGCTGTTCTGGTCATCATGATATTGGCTCCCTGGTAAGGAATTCATTTAGAATTGAAATGATAATAAGTGATATCGGTTGGACAATAAACACATTTACTGCAGTATTTAAACAGGGTCTGTTGTCGCTGTTATCCAGCACATATAATTTACCGCAGAGGCGCGGAGACGCAGAGTTCTTTTTAGGTACAACGCTTGTAGCTGATGATGCTGCTGGAATTGATAGTTAATATAAGGATAACTGAATAAATAATATTTCTTTTCTCTGTGCCGAATGGCACTTACTTAAGCCAAAAAATGCACATTATCTTAGTAAATTCGTCATTGCGAGGTACGAAGCAATCTCTGGCAGATAGGCACCAGACGCTA
>DAOWLL010000124.1 GCA_030641945.1 Gammaproteobacteria bacterium
GGGTGTGGTATCAATGATCGTGCCTGTTGAAGACATGCCGCATACTGAAGACGGCACCCCGGTTGATATCGTACTCAATCCTTTAGGTGTGCCTTCTCGTATGAACGTAGGCCAGATTCTTGAGACCCATCTTGGTTGGGCAGCTAAGGGTCTGGGTAATGAAATAGGCAAGATGCTGGATCAACAGGCCAGGGTCACCGAAATTCGCAAGTTCCTTGACCAGGTCTACAACCATGCCGACAAGAAAGTTGACCTGCGGTCTTTCAATGAAAAAGAGCTGATGGAGCTGGCCGGCAACCTTCGTGATGGTGTGCCAATGGCAACGCCGGTATTCGATGGCGCCGAAGAATCCGAAATCCACCGTATGCTTGAACTGGCCAATTTGCCGATATCAGGGCAGACAACTTTGTACGACGGCCGCACGGGTGAAGCATTTGAGCGTCCTGTAACCATTGGTTACAAGTATATGCTCAAGCTTAACCATCTTATCGATGACAAGATGCATGCGCGCTCAACTGGACCATACAGTCTTGTTACTCAGCAGCCGCTGGGTGGTAAAGCACAATTCGGTGGTCAGCGTTTCGGTGAAATGGAAGTATGGGCGCTTGAAGCTTATGGCGCTGCATATACCTTGCAGGAAATGCTAACAGTTAAGTCGGATGATGTTGCGGGACGTAACAAGATGTACAAGAACATCGTCGATGGTGACCATCGTATGGAACCGGGTATGCCGGAATCATTCAATGTATTACTCAAGGAAATTCGTGCCCTTGGTCTTAACATTGAATTAGAGCAGGAACGGGACTAATTAGTCCTGCTTTCCTTGTAACGAATTAAACAGATCAGACATCAGGAGTAGAGCCTTGAAAGATTTACTCAAGCTCATAAAGCAGCAGAGTTCAGAAGAAGATTTTGATTGCATTCGAATCAGTCTGCCATCACCGCAGTTGATCCATTCGTGGTCATTTGGTGAGGTTAAGAAACCTGAAACCATTAACTATCGTACCTTCAAGCCGGAACGTGACGGATTGTTCTGTGCCAAGATTTTTGGTCCAGTGAAGGATTACGAATGTCTGTGCGGAAAATACAAGCGATTGAAACACCGTGGTGTCGTTTGTGAGAAGTGCGGCGTTGAAGTAACGCAATCCAAAGTACGTCGTGAGCGTATGGGTCACATTGACCTGGCCAGTCCAGTTGCGCATATCTGGTTCCTGAAATCGCTGCCATCACGTATCGGCCTGTTGCTCGATATGACATTGCGTGAGATCGAGCGCATTCTTTATTTCGAAGCATTTGTAGTTATCGACCCGGGCCTGACCACGCTGGAAAAAGGCCAGTTGCTGACTGATGAGACTTATCTCGAAGCCATCGAAGAGCATGGTGACGAATTTGATGCACGCATGGGTGCTGAAGCGATTTATCAAATGCTCACCAGCATCAAGCTGGATCAGGAGAGAATCCAGATCCGCGAAGACATGGGCGCAACCAAGTCAGAAACCAAGCTGAAAAGGCTGGCAAAACGCCTCAAGCTTGTAGAGTCATTCCAGTCATCGGGCAACCGTCCTGAATGGATGATTATGACGGTGCTGCCAGTGCTGCCGCCGGACCTGCGCCCGCTGGTGCCGCTCGACGGTGGTCGTTTTGCGACTTCAGATCTAAACGATCTGTACCGTCGTGTCATTAACCGTAACAATCGCCTGCGCCGCCTGCTTGAGCTTTATGCTCCGGACATTATCGTACGTAATGAGAAACGTATGTTGCAGGAGTCGGTCGATGCATTGCTCGACAATGGTCGTCGAGGCCGTGCGATTACCGGCACCAACAAGCGTCCGCTCAAATCGCTGGCCGATATGATCAAGGGCAAGCAGGGCCGCTTCCGTCAGAACCTGCTGGGCAAACGTGTTGACTATTCCGGTCGTTCGGTGATTGTGGTAGGCCCAACACTGAAACTGCATCAATGTGGTTTGCCGAAGAAGATGTCGCTTGAGTTGTTCAAGCCATTCATCTTCAACAAACTTTTGCGTCGTGGCCTGGCGACAACGATCAAGGCTGCGAAAAAGCTGGTTGAAAAAGAAGGCAGCGAAGTCTGGGATATCCTCGAGCAGGTTATTCGTGAGCATCCAGTCATGCTCAACCGTGCGCCAACATTGCACCGTCTGGGTATTCAGGCGTTTGAGCCGGTTTTGATTGAAGGCAAGGCGATTCAGTTGCACCCGTTAGTATGTACAGCATTCAATGCTGACTTCGACGGTGACCAGATGGCGGTGCATGTACCGCTGTCAATCGAGGCACAACTTGAAACACGTGCCTTGATGATGTCGACGAATAATATTCTGTCGCCTGCCTCAGGTGAGCCGATTATTGTGCCGTCGCAGGATATCGTGCTCGGCCTGTATTACATGACGCGTGAGTCAGTCAATGCGACAGGCGAAGGCATGATGTTTGCTGATATTGATGAAGTCCATCGTGCGCGCGAGGTTGGCGCTGCTCATCTGCAGGCAAAATGCAAGGCACGTGTCCGCGAAGTGGTGTTTGATGATGATGGTAATCCGGTTGAGCGTTATATCATCGCCGACACAACGGTAGGTCGTGCACTGTTGTCCGAGATTCTGCCTGAAGGTCTTCCGTTTGAACTGGTCAACCGCGACCTTAACAAGAAGGCCATTTCCAACCTGATCAATGCATGCTACCGCCAGGTTGGTTTGAAAGAGACGGTTATTTTCGCTGACCAGTTAATGTATACCGGTTTCCGATATTCAACAAAAGCAGGCGTATCCATTTCGATCAACGACATGGTTATTCCTGAAGAGAAGGGATCCATACTTGGCGCTGCAGAAGCGGAAGTTAAGGAAATCCAGGATCAGTACACTTCGGGTCTGGTTACCAACGGCGAGCGTTACAACAAGGTCGTGGATATCTGGTCGCACGCCAATGATGCTGTGGCCAAAGCAATGATGGACAAGCTGGGTACCGAGGATGTTATAGATGCAGAAGGCAACACGGTAAAACAGACCTCGTTCAATAATATCTTCATCATGGCCGATTCCGGTGCGCGTGGTTCTGCTGCCCAGATTCGTCAGCTCGCCGGAATGCGCGGCCTGATGGCAAAACCGGATGGCTCTATCATCGAGACACCGATTACAGCCAACTTCCGTGAAGGTCTGAACGTACTACAGTACTTCATCTCAACTCACGGCGCACGTAAAGGCCTCGCCGATACTGCGTTGAAAACTGCAAACTCAGGTTATCTGACACGTCGACTGGTCGATGTAGCACAGGACCTGGTCGTTGTTAATGATGATTGCGGTACTGAAAACGGATTGTTTATGCAGCCGATCATTGAAGGTGGTGATGTGGTCATGCCTCTGCATGAGCTGGTTCTTGGCCGTGTTGTTGCAGTCGACGTGTTACGCGCCGGCAGCGATGAAGTGGTTATTCCTGCCGGAACATTCCTCGATGAACAATGGGTTGAGCAGCTTGAGGAGCTTGGTGTTGATGAAATGCTGGTTCGTTCTGTTATCACCTGTGAAAATACACACGGTATTTGCGCCAACTGTTACGGTCGTGACCTCGCTCGTGGACACATTGTAAATAAGGGTGAGGCCATTGGTGTTATTGCGGCGCAGTCGATTGGTGAGCCGGGTACACAGCTGACCATGCGTACCTTCCATATCGGTGGTGCGGCAAGTCGTGCTGCTTCAGCCAGTAATATTGTGGTGAAAAACAAGGGTTCCGTTCGTCTACATCACATCAAGGTTGTTGAGCAGGAAAACGGCAACCTGGTTGCAGTGTCCCGTTCGGGTGAACTGGGCGTGGTCGATGAGCATAGCCGCGAGCGTGAACGCTACAAAGTCCCTTATGGCGCTGTAATTTCAGTTTCTGAAGGTGGAGAGGTCGAATCAGGTCAGATCGTTGCGACCTGGGATCCGCATACCCACCCGATTATCACCGAGGTAGCGGGTAAGGTTAAATTCTCCGAGTTCACTGAAGGCGTCAGTGTTCAGAAAGAAACGGATGAAATCACCGGGCTGTCTTCAGTTGTGGTCATCGATCCGAAGCAGCGCCCGAGTGCTGGTAAGGACATGCGGCCACTGATCACGCTGGTTGATGACAAGGGTGTAGAGCTGAGTATTGCGGGTACCGAAATTCCGGCTCGCTACTTCCTGCCTTCAGGTGCGATTATTAATATCCAGGACGGCAGCGAAGTGTCGATTGGTGATGTGGTCGCGCGTATTCCTCAGGAATCAAGTAAAACCCGTGATATTACCGGTGGTCTGCCGCGCGTCGCCGACCTGTTTGAAGCGCGCAAACCGAAAGAACCCGCCATTATGGCTGAGACAACCGGTACCGTGAGTTTCGGCAAGGAAACCAAGGGTAAGCAACGTCTGGTCATTACCATGGAGAATAACGAGACCATTGAATCACTGATTCCGAAATGGCGCCATATCAACGTGTTTGAGGGTGAGCATGTTGAGCAGGGTGAGGTTATCGCCGATGGCGAACGCAGTCCGCATGATATTCTGCGTCTGTTAGGTACTGAAGCCTTATCAGAGTACCTGGTTAAGGAAATTCAGGATGTTTATCGTTTGCAGGGTGTGAAAATCAACGACAAGCACATCGAAGTGGTTATCCGCCAGATGCTGCGCAAGGTTGAAATCATCGATGGCATAGACTCCAGCTACCTCAAGGGTGAAATCGTTGAACGCTCAAGTGTTGTTGAGGATAGTGAAAAGATCAGGGCAATGGGTAAAGAGCCGGCGATCTATGAGCAGATTCTGCTGGGTATTACCAAGGGATCACTGGTGACCGAGTCGTTTATTTCGGCAGCGTCTTTCCAGGAAACGACCCGCGTGCTCACAGAAGCAGCTGTTCGTGGAAGCAGCGACAGCCTGCGCGGATTGAAGGAAAACGTCATCGTTGGCCGATTGATCCCCGCTGGAACGGGCCTTGCCTACCACGAAGAGCGTCGCCGTCGCCGTACAATGGCACTGGAAGAGGCCTTCCATACAGAGGAAGAGCTGGCAGCAGCAGAACAGGCTGCAGCTGAAGAGACAGCAGCTGAAGAGGCAGCAGTAGAAGTGGCAGCCGAAAACACCGATGCTGCAGCTGATCCAGTCGAGCAAACCGAGTCCCAGGCACAACAGGACGCCTGATTCGGAATTCAATCTGAGAACGACCGCTCTGTGAGTTTTTCTCGCAGGGCGGTTTCCTGTTCTTTAGGCGCCCCGGACAGGCCCATCGCTTGACAGAGCTACAGGCTGGGCATAGAATTGCGCCTCTTTTGGCAGGCCCTATGGGCCTGCTATTTATTTTGAGCCATGGGAAACATGCCATTGCCCGTCTGATGCGGGTTTGGAGATAATGTCAGATGACAACAGTTAACCAGTTGGTGCGTAAGCCGCGTAAGAGCAAACGTGCCAAAAGTAATGTACCTGCACTTGAGGCTTCACCGCAAAAACGTGGTGTTTGCACACGTGTATATACCACGACACCTAAAAAACCTAACTCGGCAATGCGTAAGGTCGCCCGTGTGCGACTGACCAACGGTTTCGAGGTTAGTAGTTACATCGGTGGTGAGGGTCACAATCTGCAGGAACACTCCGTCGTGCTGATTCGCGGTGGTCGTGTCAAGGATTTGCCGGGTGTTCGCTATCACGTTGTGCGCGGTTCGCTGGATACCCAGGGCGTTGATAACCGTAAACAGGGTCGTTCCAAGTACGGTGTTAAAAGGCCCAAGGGTTAAGAGGTTATACAGCTATGTCCAGAAGAAGAGAAGTTTCGAAGCGCGAAATTCTGCCTGATCCGAAGTTCGGCAGTACCCAGATTACCAAATTCGTCAACATGATCATGAAGGCCGGCAAGAAGTCCA
>DAOWLL010000207.1 GCA_030641945.1 Gammaproteobacteria bacterium
CTATATATCGGGGCGTCAACTGCCGGACAAGGCCGTGGATGTACTCGATACCGCATGCGCGCGCGTCAACATCAGCCTGACCACACGACCCGCGGCAATCGAGGACCTGGAACACAAGACGCAGACCCTGGAGCGCGAAGCAAAAGCCATCGAGCGCGACATTGCTACCGGTCGCTCCGACGATGAAGACCGTCTCAAGCAACTGCAGCACACGATCAAGCAAAACAGGAAAGAACTCGATAAAGAAACCAAAGACTGGAAACAGCAGAAAGCACTGGCCGACAAGGTGGTCGAGTTAAGGCAAAAGAGCAACGAAGATGAGTCTGTGCGCGCAGAGCTGGCAAAAGCCATCGGTGAACTGGATGAATTCCAGAAAGAGCGTCCGAAGATTGCTTACGAAGTAACATCAGATGTCGTCGCGCAGGTCGTTTCCGACTGGACCGGTGTACCGCTGGGTAACATGGTGTCGGGCGAGGCGGGTGCGCTGCTGAGTTTTAACAGCAGTATGAAACAATGGGTCAAGGGACAGGACCAGGCGATTGATATCATCGATGCCGGCATACGTACCGCCAAGGCAGGCCTGAGCAATCCTGACCAGCCAATGGGTGTATTTCTGTTTGTCGGCCCCAGCGGTGTGGGTAAAACTGAAACGGGGCTGGGTGTGGCGCACATGATGTTCGGTGGCGAACAATTTGTGACAACCGTAAACATGTCCGAATACCAGGAGAAACACACGGTATCCAGGTTGATTGGCTCACCGGCTGGTTATGTCGGTTATGGTGAAGGCGGTGTACTCACCGAAGCTATACGGCAACGGCCTTATTCCGTTTTGTTGCTCGATGAAGTCGAGAAGGCCGATCTTGAAGTCATGAACCTGTTTTACCAGGTGTTTGACAAGGGCATCCTGTCCGATGGCGAAGGACGCAAAATCAATTTCAGGAATACCATCATTTTCCTCACATCAAACCTGGCATCGGCAACCATCATGCGGGCCTGCGAAAGTGATAAGTTACCGTCTATGGAAGAGCTTACAGAGATAATACGTCCTGAGCTGCAGGCGCATTTCAAACCTGCCTTGCTTGGACGCATGACGGTCGTGCCGTTCTACCCGTTAAAGGGCGAAGTACTTTCATCCATTGTCCGAATGAAACTCGACAAGGTAGGCAAGCGCTTGCGCAACAGCCAGGACATGGACTTTGAATACAGCGATGATGTGGTTACGCAAATTTCGAACCGGTGCACAGACATCGAATCAGGTGCGCGTAATATTGACCACATCATCAACAAAACACTGTTGCCGATCATTTCTACGGAAATACTTGGAAATATCGGTGATGAAACCAATTACTCCAGGTTAAAACTGGAAACAGGTGAACAGGGTAAGTTTGTGACCCTGTTTGAAGAATGATCAGCAGTACTGATAACCACTTAACAGGAAGGAAAATTAGACATGCCAATTCCAGCATATATGACAGTAGAAGGTGTTACCCAGGGAATGATCACCGAAGGTGCTCTTTCAGAAGAGAGTGTAGGTAACCTTTACCAGGAAGGACATGATGATTCATTCATGGTTCAGGCATTTGAACACAATATCATCATTCCCCGCGATGCCCAGAGCGGCCAGCCATCCGGTACACGCATTCACATGCCGCTGACTATCACCAAGGTGTTTGATAAGTCATCACCTCTTTTATACCAGGCGCTGGTAACCGGTGAAAGTCTCGAGTGTACAATCGAGTGGTATCGCACTTCATCCGAGGGTACACATGAACATTACTTTACACACGAAATACTCGGTGCCGTCGTGGTAGACATCAAGTCCATGATGCCAAATTGCCAGGATCCGGCAAATGGTCATTTTACGCATCTTGAACAGGTTTCATTCAGCTACAGCACAATCACATGGACGCATGAGATTGGTGGTACTGAAGGTAATGATGACTGGCGGGTAAGTAAGGGAGGATAAGCAGTCCTCTTTATACACTGGTGCGCGATGCGTGCCAGTTTGTTGATGTATTGTATATATGCGTATCGATAACATGAGGCAACGCTTGCGAACGATAACCGGTCTGTGTATGGCCTGGTTGGTGATGTCCTGTTCCTCTACACCGACAGAGCTGACTGTTGCGCCAGAGGATTGGGTATACGAAGACCGGGCCATTATGATAACTGTCAAGGCGCCGTCAGACCTGAATTCAGTGAGTGGCCGGCCACATTCGCTCGCGTTGGGTGTGTTTCAGTTGAATGATCCTAATACGTTCACTGGCCTGTCAGTTACCAGGGAAGGTGCAGTTCAGTTGATGCAGAAAGGGCGCATTGATGACACAGTGTCAAACTTCACGATTGTAAATGTACGTCCTGGAGAGAGAAGGAAGGTGCATTTGAACCGTGCCCAGTCTGCGCAATATATCGGCATCATTGCAGGCTTTTTTGAACTTAATCCAAAGAACGATGTGAAGTTGTTTTCAATTCCAGTGAAGGCACAAAAACGTGGTCTTGTGGAGAAAGGGCTGGCTGCTGTATCACTGATATCGGACCAGGCAAAAGCCAGCCCCGACAAGTTGTTGGTGTATGTGGAACTTGGCCGGACCGGCTCCAAGCAGATAATTTCATATACGGCAGATGACGAGATAGCAACGAATGCTGAGACTGGTGCAGGGAATCTCGACTGGATGGACAAGGTGAAATGAGGAAGATGATGCGGAATTTCTATGTGTAACATCATCGAAATAACAGCATTGCAACATTAACAAGGCATAGTAATGTGAGGGTAACGTGAACGATTCAAAACCTGTTTTCTGGCATCAGGGCCTGTTTCTGCAACCGCAACATTTTCAGTTGTCGGAGAAATACCAGCGCTCACTGCTGCAGCCCTTTCAGACATACATGCAGCCGCATTTCTGGGGCGTATGCCGGATGGAGTTGCAGGCCTCATCGCTTAACCAGAAGAGTTGCGAGATACTGAGCGGGGAATTCCTGTTCCCTGATGGCGGCTATGTCTCCATTCCCGGCAATGGTGTCATTTCACCGCGCTCGTTCGATGATGAGTGGGTTGAACCCGACAAGCCGTTCATCATCTATCTTGCCCTGCACAAGTTTAGTGAATACAACGACAATGTTACGGTGGTTTCGGATGCGCCGGATTATTCGGACATCAATACCCGATATATAACGACAGCGAATCCTGATCAGGTCAAAGATATGTATGTCGATGGCCCGGATGCACAGGTCAAATCGATGCAGCATGTGTTGAAAATCGTCTTCGATAATGAGAAAGACGAAATGAATGAGTATTTACTTATTCCCATTGCCCAGGTTGTCAGGGACGGCGATGTTATCCAGTACGACAGGTTTTTTGTGCCGCCGGCTATCGCGATTTCATCTGTGCCGGAACTGGAAAAGCTGGTTAAGGAAGTGCGTGATGAAGTGACAGGCCGCACCATGCAGCTCGCTACGTACAAGGCACCCACCCATGCGACCAGGGAGTACGATCCCAACCTGATGCGCTATAAAGCAGCATTGCAGTCATTGAGCCGGTTTGTGCCCAGGCTTTTTCATATCACTGAATGCGGTGATGTGCACCCATGGATTGTTTACGGGGTGCTGCGTGAACTGATTGGTGAGATCAGTACATTCACCGATCGTATTACTGTACTGGGTGAAACCAGTGAAGGTGAGCGCTTGTTGCCACCGTATGATCATGCCAATCTGGGTGGTTGTTTTAACGACGCCAGCAGCTTGATTACCCAGTTACTCAATGAAATCACCATTGGTCCGCAATACCTGGTAGAAATGGCATCTGACGGCATTGCTTATACTGCCGACGTGCCATCCGAGTTCTTCACGGAATATGTCGATTTTTTCCTGATCGTGAATACTGTTGAAGATTTTGATAAGAGCCAGCAATCCCTGCTAACTGCCGCGAAGCTGTCATCGCGTGACATGGTGGAAACACTGGTCGAACGCTCGCTGCCGGGCGTAGGCATGATCTACCTGCCGGCAGTTCCCCCCGGCCTGCCGCGCAGACCGAACTCCTATTACCTGCGAATGGATATTCATGATGACCAGTGGTCCTCTGTTGAGCGCCAGGAAAACGTTGCATTGCTGTGGGATGAAGCACCGGAAGACGTGAAGATCGAACTCGTCGTGGTGAGGAAATAGCGTGCGTATCGTTGATTATTTCACCGATGTCATTCTGCATGTCCGCAAATTCGAGCGTCTGCAGGGAGACAAGGCAGGTGTCGAAGAACTGCACCATGAGCTCATGGTTTTGTTCGAAACCGGGCAGCAGGCGGCGCTTGATCATGGTATTCCTGCTGACATATTTGAAAGCGCCAAGTTTGCCGTTGTCGCCTATATCGATGAGCTGCTGTTGTGCTCTGACTGGGAAAAGAAAAGCGAATGGCAGCACGAGCCGCTGCAACGCGTTTACTTCAACACCACAAGTGCAGGTGCAGAGTTCTACGACCGCTTAAACGTACTCAACAAGTTCGGCCCGGACCGGGATGTAAGGGAAGTGTATGCCCTGTGCCTCGGGCTGGGGTTTCGCGGCAAGTATTTCAGAGGTGAAGAC
>DAOWLL010000264.1 GCA_030641945.1 Gammaproteobacteria bacterium
GGCTTGGTTGTTGTTATATCCTGAAGCCGATTGGTAGTGACGCAAATTGATTTAATTTATAAAAGAATTTCAATATAACATACTGTTGTGAAAGTTGGCATTTACTGACCGGAAAACTCGTGAGAGTTCAATCGCATGATAATCAGTGTAACATATTGTTTTTATTATGCATTAATTATGTTTTAATGAAGCTTCAGGGCTGTGAAATATCTATACTATGCAAATTCTGCATCTTTATTTATGACTGAAGCATTTTACTGGGTCAGGTAAAAGCCTATTCTTGAGCCGGTGAAAGCCTGCATACAATCTTACCTGGTCGAGAATTGATAGATACGCAAGCGGGAAATTATATGTGGCTTAACGTGCGCCTTTGCCAAGCATAACCACTTCAGCCGTCTGCAATAAAATCAGTAAATCCAGAAAGATACTGAAGTTTTTCACGTAATATAGATCGTACTGCAGCTTTTCCAGACCGTCATCATCCGTGCTTCCATACGGATAGCGAATTTGCGCCCAGCCTGTCAGGCCCGGTTTGACTCGATGCCGCTCCTCGTAATATGGAATCTTTTCTGCAAGCCGGGCTACAAATTCTGGGCGCTCCGGCCTCGGTCCTACGAAACTCATATCACCCTTTAATACGTTGAACAACTGTGGCAGCTCATCAAGACGCAGGGCACGCATTATCGCGCCAACCCGGGTTATCCTGGAATCGTTTTTTGAGGCCCAGCGCGCCACGCCATCCTTCTCAGCATCTGTCACCATACTGCGAAATTTGTAGATCTGGAACGGCCTGTTGTCCTGCTTTACGCGGGTCTGCCTGTACAGCACAGGACCCCTGGCTCGGCTTTCAATAAGAATGGCTAATATTGATATCAACATTAATGGTAACGCAATAGGCAGCAACAGCAGTACAGACGCTATATCAAAAGCCCTTTTAATGACGCTTCGAAATGTGCTTTCCTGAAACCCTTCAGAAAGATACAACCAGCTCGGGTATAAAATATCCAGTCGGATTTTGCCCGTTCGCCTTTCAAAAAAACTCACCAGATCCAGAACATCAATTCCGCTCATCTTGCAATCAAGCAGGCCCTTCGCAGGAACGCCTCCCATCCGCCGATCATCGACAGCAAGTACTATTTCATCAACATCTTTGTCTGCTGCACATTCAATGAGCGACTTTTCAAGAACGATTAAATCAGATTCGTCCTCTGTATGTTTATCACCAGGCACAACGACGTAGCCAACAATGTTGAGACCTCTTAATTCGCCAGCTTTGTCGGCCTCTCTGATCAGGTCGGCATTTTCTCCTGAACCCAGTACCAGAATTCGGGACCACATATTTTTTTCTTTAACAATCTGGCGGAATAATAGACGAATGATTGAAATCAGAATAAAACTCAGCGTGACGGCAGCAGCGAGCACACCACGCCCCAGAAAAAACGTGGGCACGAAATAAAAACTGACGCCTAGCGGAATAAGGCCAAGCAGTAAGCCGCTGGCGATTCGCAGCATCATGACATCAAAAAATCGACCTGCCTGCCTCTGATATACACCAAAGGCAAGCAGACTCACCTGCATCACCGAGGCGTATAAAAATGCCTTGGCATAAAAAGAACCGAAATCACTTTCCCAGTCGCTGCCCCAGAATCGCAACTCGAGACCAAGATAAAGTGAAAAGAATAGAACCAGAAATTCAATCACGCCCAACAGAATAAATTCAGTGGGAACATAGTACCGAAACAACTGCGTGGAATGGCGGAAAAATCTGACGGTACCCATGATGATTAATCTAGAAGAGTTTCCTTTTTGTTATTTATCTATTACCGATATCCCGGTAACAAACGTGTGTTAATCACCAGAAAACAGCATAACTGGCTAGCCTATTATGTATATATAGACAGTTAAGCTCGATAATCCCAGCGACCATCGAATTGATCACCAACATCCTGATCACGGCTTTTGCCTGCATCAACGAACAATATTACTATATTAGCATATACATATACTTTGTTAGCCACCTAAACCACTATAAAAGCGCTCTTCTCGTTACTCAAGACTGAGCGTGTCCGGGTACAATTTAACGGGGCCATCAATATTCACCGCAAATAGCATAACGTTCGCTATATGCATCATATCCATATCAAGACCCGCTGGTGCATGCTCAACACCAGGCAACGGTATGCGAAACCGGTTATTTCCTGGCTTTACCGTTAGTGCCTGATTAAACCTGTCAGAATATGCCTGATTATGTTGGCTGTCATGGATAAGCAGTACAAGACCAAACGCCTGAGCTTGTGGAGAATATAATTCCAGTATAAGTGTGTTATATGCAGACCAATCTGGATATGGCTCTATGATAGAAATTCCTGGGTATTTGCCCTGGTTAAGATTCAACTGAGAAACTTGCTGCTGATCTTGATGGTCTATACCTAAAGCCAGCAGATCAGGTGCAGCAACTTGTGTTAGTACTGCCTGGTTAAATTGCAGAAAAGGTTTTGCCCAACCCGCCTGAAAATCAATAATTACCGGGAACGCCTCATTGCGCTGCATATAGGCAAAAGCGAGATGCAGCAGTGGCAACAAGCTAACTACCAACAGGCAACTGGACAATATAAACGCGCCGATTCTTAACACGTAACAATGTCGCTTCCATAGAGCCATAAAACAGGGATCAATGGTTGCATACAATCCAAGGCCTATTAGTACTCCTGCCAAATCCCGAATAATATCATTCAGGCTGGGTTCACGATGCGTTAGCAGCTGGCCGAGTTCAGTAAGTACAGCGACAGTGACCAATACTGCACTAGCAAGCATATAACTGATTACCGTCTTATTACCCGCCGCAGGAAAAACGCCACGCAATATAGCCATGAAGGCTAGCGTCATTATCGCAAATAGTACCGTGTGACCCGTATTTTGCAGCTCACGCCACAATAGCGAGCTGCCCGGTAGCTGAACAAACAGAACCGATACCACGCCGAGGAAAAATAGCAGCGATAAAGCTATGAATCTGAGCTGTAACCGAAACCTGGACAAAACTATCTATGCAATCTAAATTTCTAATGAAACAGGAGCAGGCCGCACGGATGCAAATAAACAGGGATATATTCGATGCTGATTAATTAAATCAACGTTTTTCTCTCAATCAAGCGCCTTGCTGGCCCCCGGTGTGAGCAACCCTTCTTTGTGCAGTTCCACTATAACGTGCAATGCATCTTCTCCATGCAACTGGTGTTTTTGCTCCAGGCCACCACGAAGAAACAAACGATGGCAGATGAGGTTTATTCGCCGCGGCACGCCGCCACTGAATTTGTGGATCAAATTCATCGATTCTTCAGTAAATGACGGGTCATTTTGCCAGCCCACCTTGCGCAACCTGTGCTCCACATAGGCCACAGTTTCACTTAGTTGCAAGGGCTCCAGGTGTGATGCAGCAATCAGACGCTGCTGAAGCTGTTCCATACCCGGTGCGCGAATCATCTCCAGCAGTGGATCCTGCCCTAGAAGAAATACCTGCAACAACAGTCCATCATAATTCTGTATATTGGACAATAATCGAAGTTCTTCCAGCGCTTCCGCAGTCAGGCATTGGGCTTCGTCGACAATCAAAATCGCACGACCACCAGCATCATAATTCTGATTAAGAAAGCGCATCAATTTAGGCAGCGGCGCAACACCGTTGTCTGCAGGCAACCCGAATGCATCATTGACTCTATCTACCAGATCACGGGAATCAAGCTGTTCGTTAACGAGAGTGGCTACTTTGACACGCTTAGTATCGAGCTCTGCCAGTAACGCACCAATAAGGGTTGTTTTACCTGTTCCAGGCGCACCTGTAATGACGACAAAACCCTCACCCTCGGAAGTGGCGTATTTCAGATAGGCCTTGGCCTCATCATAGGTTCGATGACTGAATGAAAAACGGTAATCAGGACTCAACCTGAACGGCTGCCCTTTAAGCTTGTA
>DAOWLL010000375.1 GCA_030641945.1 Gammaproteobacteria bacterium
AACAGGCAATGTATTTCCAGGATCAAAATCCTGATATAGATACCACTGTGCTGTATACCGATTTACGTACCCCGGGTGCGGGCGGTGAAAACTTCTACCGCAGTGGCCAGCAGAAAGGTGTGATCTTCACCAAAGGTGTGGCATCTGAAGTTGTTGATGGTGCCAGCCCAACCGTTAAATTCAAGGATTTAATCCTTGATGAAGATATAGACCTCGAAGTCGATATGGTGGTACTGGCGACCGGCATGGTGGCTAATGCGGGTGAGCCGACCCGCGCCGAAATCACCGAGATGACCAATGCCGCTGAAGAAGCAGGTACAGAATTCAAGATTGATGTTGAATCGATTCTGAACCTGGACTATCGCCAGGGTAAAGACGTGCCTCATATGGCTAACGGTTTCGCTGACTCGCACTTCATCTGTTTCCCGTATGAAACACAGCGTACCGGTATCTATACTGCTGGCCCGACGCGTCGTCCAATGGACACACAACAGACCATGGATGATGCCATGGGTGCGGCAATGAAAGCGATTGCTGCAGCTGAAAATTCCGGTTTGGGTAAAGCAGCGCATCCACGTGTCGCAGACCTGAGTTTCCCTAGCGTCCGTCTGGAAGGCTGTACGCAATGTAAGCGTTGTACAGTGGAGTGTCCATTTGGAGCGATTAACGAAACTGACGATGGCTATCCCATGTTTAATGAATCGCGTTGCCGTCGTTGCGGTACCTGCATGGGTGCTTGTCCGGTACGCGTTATTTCGTTTGAGAACTACTCAATCGACACTGTTGGACAACAGCTGAAAGCGGTAGATATACCGGAAGAGTTCGACGAAAAACCTCGTATCCTGATACTTGCCTGTGAAAATGATGCTTATCCTGCACTGGATATGGCAGCACAGAACAAACTCGAGTACAGCGCGTTCACGCGTGTTATTCCGGTTCGCTGTTTAGGTTCGGTGAGCTTGAGCTGGATTACCGACTCATTGAACAGTGGTTTTGATGGCATCATCCTGATGGGTTGCCCAAGTGGTGATGATTATCAGTGTCACTTTGTGAAAGGCTCATTGATGGCGCAGGAACGTATGTCAAAAGTAGGCGATACACTGGAAACGCTGAGTCTGGAAAAAGAACGCGTTCAAACGTATGAAATCTCGATTACCGATATTCATAAGGTTCCTCAACTAATTAATGAAATGGCTGAAACCATCGAACAGATCGGTATGAGCCCATTTAAATTCTAGGAGTGCTGCCATGAGTGATTTAAATACAGGCATGGTTGAAAAATACCGCAACAACTTCCTCAAGGAAGTTGAAGCCAATGTCGAGGAAGGCGATTGGGTGAAAATGTGCATGCAGTGTGGTGTGTGCTCAGGCTCATGCCCGCTGGGCCCTCATTGGGATCACCCTCCGCAGGAGCTGTTCATGATGATTCGTGCCGGCAAGCGCGATGAAGTGCTGCAGTCAACATCCATGTGGATGTGTACTTCGTGCTACAACTGCATCGTGCGCTGCCCACGTGAATTACCGATTACACACATCATGCACGGACTTGCGCATTATGCGACCCGTCTTGGCATCGAACCGAAGAACCAGCCGACTCGAAAATTTGCACAGTTATTCTGGAATAACCTGGCCAAGAACGGCCGCGTTAATGAATTATGGCTGGGCGTTAACCTCTACTTCATGGATGGTCTGGTGAATGGTATTAAAGTTGCCCTGGGTATGGCCGGTATTGGCCTGGGTATGCTCAAGGCGAAACGTCTGAGCCTTAAAGAACTTGTCGGCGGCCACACCGTGAAAGACAAGAAAGGTTTCCAGGCAATGATCAAGAAAGCGCAGGAGCTGGAAGCGGCTCGTGTTGATAACTAAGCAGGTATTAGAACATGGCTAAAGAATATTCTTTTTATCCCGGTTGCTCTTCACAGGAAGGTGCATCATCTTCTAATTACCTGAAGTCAGTTCAGTCTATGTGCGATGTGCTGGACATTAAGCTCAACGTGATTCCAGACTGGAATTGCTGCTCTGCTTCTATTGGCTATTGCGGCGGCGGCGAACTGCCTCGCCTGGCATTGTCTGCACGCAACATTGCACTGTCTGAGCAGCACAATGCCGGCCAGGATATCGTTGCTACCTGTGCAGCGTGCTGGCTTGCTACCAAGGAAACGCAGGAACGTCTTGAAATGGATGCTGACCTGATGGGAGAAACCAACCTGGCACTGGCGGAAGCGGGTCTTAATCTTAAAAACGAAAACAAAATTCGCCACATGGTCGAAGTCCTGATTGAGGACATTGGCTACGAGGAAATGGGCAAGCACGTGAAGAAGCCACTCGACGGTCTCAAGATCGCCGGCTATGTTGGCTGCCAGACCAACCGTCCGTTTGGTATTGAAGGCGAGTCATTCGAGAATCCGAAGTATCTCGATAAGTTTATCGAAACAATGGGTGCTGAACCTGTTGAAAAATACGACAAGAAAGTATCATGCTGTGGTGGTGCGCTGGCATTCTCCGAGCCTGAAAAATCACAGGCCTTGATCAAGGACATCATTGAAGCAGCCTATGATGGCGGTGCCGATATGATCGTCACGCCATGTCCTGTCTGCCAGATGAACGTTGAAGTCTATCAGGACAAGATCAATGCCAAGTATGGTACCAAGTTTAATATTCCGGTCACTTACTACAGCACACTGATGTCTGTCGCTTATGGCAAGAGCGGCAAAGAAGCCGGCCTGAACGGCCAGATTATTCCGGCGAAAAAGCTGGAAGAGATTGCCGGAAAGTAAACACTGGAAGATAAGCTATAGTTTTATTTATAACTAATTACTATATCCAACAATAATAAATAAAGCCCGGCTTGTCCGGGCTTTTTTTTGCCGATAAACCAGCCGCTGCTGGAGGTTTAACATCCTGTTTTCTCGCAGAGGCGCGGAGAACGCAGAGGTGAAATGTGTTTTAATAAATCGGGCCTTCACCTGG
>DAOWLL010000283.1 GCA_030641945.1 Gammaproteobacteria bacterium
CAATCTAAATAAGGATCAGGATCAATTAGAAATAATTACCTGTTCAGCCAAAAATCACCCGTCAAGTTCTGACCCTGGCTCTTTACCGGGGGAATAATCCCGAGCACAGGCTCGATGCTGTTCCCATTCTCTAAACTGGCCCGTTCGCCGGGCAAAAAACTGCAGTTCCAGCAGTCTTATAAGCTTTTCAACCAGCTATCAAGTTCCTGTTGATATTCCGGCTGGCTTCGCATGAAGCCATAGTTGTGATCACCACGCATATGCACAAAGTGTTTTGGCTGATTGGCCAACTCGTAAACTTTCTTACCCAGGTGAAACGGCATGATTTCATCATCCGGGCTGTGCAACACTAGTACAGGGTAATTCACTTGCTGGATATGCTGTGCGGTATTGAAGTCATAGCGTATCACTACCAGGCGTGACAAAATTTTAAACACGTCCCTGGCAAAATCCCTGGCTGAACTCATGGTTGATTCCAGTATCAGGCCACGCGCCTCAACCTCTGATGCCAGCTTCGCCGCCACGGCACCACCCAGGGAACGCCCGAAGATTATGACGTTTTCAGGATCAAAACCTTTATCTTCGGTGAGATAACGCCAGGCTGCGGTTGCATCCTGATACAAGCCCTGTTCGTTGGGTTTACCTTTGCTTTGACCATAACCTCGATAATCAATGATAAAAACATTCAGCCCAAGGCGATGAAAGGTCTCGATCGATTCGCGGCGGTGCGAGATATTGCCCGCATTGCCATGAAAGAACAGCAGCACGCGTTCTGACGCCCGCTTAGGGATATACCAGCCATGCAGCTGAACATCATCCACAGTGTTGAGTGTGACATCTTCGTATTCAAGCCCCCAGTTTGCCGGCGTTTGATACAGCTCGCTCATGGGATAAAAGATTATCTGCGGTTGCTGGAAATACATCAACACATTTAGCAACAGCAAGCCGGCTACGGCGTAAATCATGAAGCTGGTCATTGTTTCTTTCACGGGCGTTGGCAGCGTTAATTAAGGGCTGGAAGCATTATATTTCATCCAGGCACCTGTATCCTCAATCAAATTAGGGAACCTCTGATTAAGTCTGGACGAAGTAGATTGCGATTCAAAATGTTCGGTATCAAGGCGCGAATCGCGCGTAATAGCTAGCTATTGCGAAGATTTGCAACGCCGATACCGGACATTTTGGACGCAAGACACGAGTTCACGACTTGATCAGAGGTTCCTTAGGCATGACAGTGCCTTATTTATTGCTTTATATCAATTCGTTCTATTAAAACTACGTGATATCGTTAATATGTAGAAATCGATTAAATTCACAGGTGAGGAGAATAATTATGCAGACACCTTTACAGATAACGTTTCGGGATATGGAGCCATCAGACGCTGTGGAAGCTGCCGTACGTGAAAAAGCGGAAAAGCTGGAACAATTCGCTGAGATCATGGGCTGCCGTGTTGTGGTTCAAATGATTAACAAACATCAGAAAAAGGGCACGCTATACCAGGTTTCAATTGACCTTACCGTGCCAGGTGAGGAATTGGTGGTCAGCCGCGATCACGGTATTGATCATTCTCATGAAGATATCTATGTATCTATACGCGATTCTTTCGACGCTGCCCGCAGGCAGCTGCAGGATTATCACCGCATATCGCATCAGAAAGTGAAAGCCCACGAGGTACCGCCTCATGGTCGTGTCGCCGAGATATTTCCTGATGAGGGTTACGGTCGTATAGAAACACCAGACGGTAGATCAATCTATTTTCACCAGAACAGTGTGCTTAATGACGAATTCCCACAGCTTGAAATTGGAAGCGAGGTTCGTTTTTCAGAAGAACAGGGCGATGAGGGGCCGCAGGCCAGCACCGTTCAACGTGTAGGCCAGCATCATGTCGTAGGGTAGGGCAATGGTCAGCGAATAGCTAATAACGAACAATGAATACACAGGCAGGGGGTTGCCGCGCATCGCTTGCAATGAAGATAATAAGACATGTCGCTCCCGCGCAGGCGGGGATAGAGAGTCTTCATGCAAGATAAACACTGTGTCCGGTTTTTGCAGAGCGTGCTGCCCCAGCTGCAGATGCGCTGGCCGGGTTTTCGCAAAGTGCGCAAGCAGGTGTGCAAGCGTATTCATCGTCGTATCAGCGAACTGGAGCTGAGCGATGTCGATGCCTATCAACACTATCTACAAACTCATGTAAATGAATGGCCCATACTGGATCATTTGTGCCGGGTAACCGTTTCCCGTTTTTATCGCGACAAGGTGGTACTTGAACATGTACGCACCGAAGTGCTGCCAGAGCTGTCCAAATCTGCCATTGATGCAGGCAATACCACATTGCGTGGCTGGAGCGCTGGCTGCGCCATGGGAGAAGAGGCCTATAGCCTGGTGCTGATCTGGAACGAGACAGTAGGCAAGCAATTTCCGCAACTAGATATTGAAGTTATTGGCAGCGATATCGATGAAGTACTTCTGCAACGCGCATCACGCGCCTGTTATTCGTATGGCAGCGTCAAGGCACTGCCTGAAGCATGGTTAAACTCGGCTTTTACTCAAAATATAAACGAATATTGTCTTGAAACCCGCATTCGCAATAAGGTGAGCTTCTTCAAACTGGATATCCGTGACAAATTAATCAAAGGCCCGTTTCACATCGTGTTCTGTCGCAACATGGCATTCACTTATTTTGAATATGCGCTGCAACTTGAAATGCTGGAACATATTCGCAACAACCTGGTTGATGGTGGAGCCTTGATCATCGGTGGCCATGAATCATTACCTGAAGGTTTTAGCGGCTTTGAGCAATGGTCAAAGCAAAGAGCAATATTCAGAAAGACCAGAGTGAACAGTGAATAGTGAATAGTGAACAGTGAACAGTGAATTACAGGGTTCGCGGCTGAAGCCGCTCCTACGGTAAGGCAGTTGCCAGGGGCTAGCCCGCATTTCTCACCAGGCCGCTGAAAAATCCGGATAACATCATGATGATAAAACCCGAAGCTCGATTTCAATCAAATACAGCCTGTTTGGCGGGAGGCTATTTCGTTGCATGCACATCTGCCTGTGCCCAGGCTTGTTCCCTGTATCAATATATAAGTGTTTTCTGATATACTATGCGGCCTTTTCACGCAGTTAAATTCCCGCAGGTTATTAATGTTCAAGCTTGGTTGCGCCAGCCGCGTATGCTTTAAAAACGAAATTTTGTCTGGTCTGACTGTAGCACTGGCACTGGTGCCAGAGGCAGTGGCCTTCGCCTTTGTGGCCGGGGTCGATCCCCTGGTCGGGCTGTATGCTGCCTTCATGGTGGGCCTGCTGGCCGCCATTTTCGGTGGCCGCCCTGGCATGATTTCCGGCGCGACCGGTGCCATGGCAGTGGTGATGGTGAGCCTGGTCGCTCAGCATGGCGTGGAATACCTGTTTGCGGCCGTGGTATTGACTGGTCTGTTTCAGATGGGGGCCGGCGTGTTACGGCTGGGCAAGTTTATCCGTATCGTGCCGCACCCGGTTATGCTGGGTTTTGTAAATGGCCTGGCGATCGTGATCTTGCTGGCCCAGCTGCAACACTTTCAGCAGACTTCAGCAGAAGGTGTACAGGAATGGATGACGGGTGAGCCGCTGATGATATTCGCAGGCCTGATCTTACTCACCATATCCATCATTCATTTTCTGCCGAAATTGACGGGGGCTTTCCCGGCATCGCTGGCGGCGATTATTGTGGTAAGCCTGCTGGCGCTGGGGCTGAACCTGGATACTGCAACCGTGGGTGACC
>DAOWLL010000536.1 GCA_030641945.1 Gammaproteobacteria bacterium
CCCAGTCGGGGTTGCCGAACCAGGCGATGGTGTCTTCCATGGAGCCAACTTTCTTGGTGCCCGCCAACCAGAATATCGGCACCAGGTATAAACGTAATGCCAGCGGTCCCAGAAAATCAACCGCACGTGTTGAATTCAACAGTGACTGTGCTTTACAGCCTAAAGACATTAGTTTTTCCATAGCCGTCTTCCCGATTGGTTGTTATATATAATTGTGTCGTGTTGTGATTGACTCGATATTCAGATCCAAGTTCAGTGTCAGTGGACAGAAGATTTGCACGGATAAATCTCTTCCAGTGTTACGCTGGTGCCATTCTCCAGTACGATGCGTGCATGGCCACGGTTAAGCTCCCGGGGTGAGCGCACGCCGCATGCGTGAGCGATAAGGCCGACTTCACGTACTATGTTTTTTATATAGTTGTGAACACGGGTGGATTTCTGCTCTGCAACGAGTCCTTTCTGCAGTTTTACATTGTGTGTCGTGATACCCGTAGGGCAGGTGTTCCTGTTGCACTGCAAAGCCTGTATACAACCCATGGCAAACATGAAGCCGCGTGCGGAAACGATAAAATCAGCGCCCATGCACAAGGCCCAGGCAACTTCCGATGGATTGATCAGTTTTCCCGATGCGATGACCTTAATTCGCTCCCTTAGATCATGGTTAACCAGTGAGTTGACGAGCAGGGGTAAGCTTTCCTGTATCGGCAGGCCAACGTAATCCATCAGGCTTTGCGGGGCAGCACCGGTGCCGCCATCGGCACTGTCGACGGTGATGAAATCGGGCGCGTATTCGCGTCCGCGCTGGTTGATTGTTTTGCACAGATCATCGATCCATGTGTTATCGCCGATCACGGCCTTGAAGCCGACTGGTTTGCCGGTAACCGTGCGGATATGGTGAATCATGTCCAGCAGGTTGTCATTGTTTTCAATCTCCGGATGCCGGTTAGGACTGATCGAGTCTTCACCTTGTGGAATGCCGCGAATTTCGGCGATGGCTGTTGATACTTTCTCGCCTGGCAGCATGCCACCCTTGCCCGGTTTTGCGCCCTGCGACAGTTTGAGTTCAAACATCCTCACCTGTTCATGTGCGGCGATCTGTTTGAGTTTTTCATCGGACAGGTTGCCGGCTTCATCGCGCACGCCGTACTTGGCCGTGCCTATCTGGAACACGATGTCTGCGCCGCCTTCGAGGTGATAGGGAGACAAACCGCCTTCACCGGTATTCATCCAGCTATCCGCTTTTTTGGCGCCATACGACAGAGCCAGTACTGCTGGTTTGGAGATCGCGCCGTAGCTCATGCCGGAGATGTTGAAGATCGAAGAAGTGGTGTATGGCCTGTCAGCATAGGATTCGCCGATGGTGATATCCCTGGGTTTTACCGCATCTTTGCCCAGTGTCGGGAACGGGTGGTTGACGAAAAGTATGGTACCGCTTGGTCGCAGGTCACGTGTTGAGCCGAAGGCGACGGTATTATCGATATCCTTTGAGGCGCGATAAACCCATGATCGTTGCGCGCGGTTAAATGGCATTTCTTCCCGGTCCATGGTGAAAAAATACTGGCGGAAAAAAGTGCCTATATGTTCGAAGAAATAGCGCAGGTGGCCAATGACCGGATAGTTTCTTCGTATGGCATGTTTGGTTTGAGTAACGTCTGATATATAGACGCCAATCAGGAACAGGATGAACAGGCCGACGACGAAGATAAATACTGTCGCCAGCCAGCTGAGAACTTCCAGGCCAAAAGATCCACCATGGAACATAATTTATTGCCCCCTGATTGCTGTTTAATATTGACACCATTTATTAGTCGGCAACAGCTAATCTATAATAGTTTTCAGTTTTCAGTTTTCAGTTTTCAGTTTTCAGTTTTCAGTAGTCAGTTATCAGACCTCAAAAGAAATCGGTTAAGGCAAGCTGTAATCTACGCTTCTTGCCTGCAGCACTGCACCTGTGTTGCTCTATTAATA
>DAOWLL010000006.1 GCA_030641945.1 Gammaproteobacteria bacterium
GCCAGATAGTTGGCAGGAGTTATATGTCCATGTTGAGTCCTGACCAGGTGCCGCAAGGCTGGAGCAGCATCGCTTCAGAATATGAACGTGCATTTGAGCAATTTACCGCGCAGTTTTCGAGCGAAGCTTTGCGTCAGTTACAGCTTAAGCCGGGCGAGCGTGTGCTTGATGTCGCAACAGGCACCGGTTCGTTCAGCTTGCCGGCGGCAAGAGCCGGTGGTGACGTGCTGGCAACGGATTTTGCTCCAGGCATGATTGAGCGACTGCGTCAGCGCATCCATCATGAAGGATTACAGAATATTCGTGCCGAGATCATGGATGGACAGGCGCTGAATCTGCCGGATGCCTGCTTTGATGTCAGTGCGTCTATTGTCGGCGTTATCTTCTTTCCTGACATTGCCAGGAGGGAACATGACATATGTCCACAGATGAACGCAGATGAACACGGATGAAAGCGTTATAAGTTTCTAAATATCTGTGTTCATCTGTGGATAATTTGTTGTTAAACATTTGCATTCATTTGCGGGCTAGTGCAGTGCTTTACCGCAACCCATGTACTTTCTGTTATTAACAAGAACAGAAACTGCTGCTGAGAAAGCTTCTCCGCTCATGCTGTCCTGGCAGGGTATGCCTTTGATAACGACTTCCACCATGTTGCCTTTGTTATGTGCGTGGTAGGTGGTGGTTCTATCGTGCGGTTTCGAGTTGATGATTGCAGATGTGAACTGGTATGTTTGCTGGCCATAATCAGTAACAAGCAAGATGTCTTCTTTGTTTGAGATTTCCATATACCAGCCTGGCTCATTACCTGTTGCACGAAAATCAACGCCATTAAGTTTTGCGTGCTCCCAGATTGCCCTGGCCCGGTTGTTCTTGCAGCCAGTGTGTTTGTCTTTGCTGGTTTCAATCATGGCCTCATTGCCCTTGCTCCAGAAGGTGTTGATACCATTCGAGTACTTTGTTCCTGAAGCTGATGGCACTTGTGCCAGCTCAACGGTGTTGCCCGGCAAGAATAACCAGGCCTTGCCAGATTCTATTCGTGCGACAAAGCTGTAGTCATCGGGGCATTCATAAACATAGGTCTGCGCGTTTATATCAGTTGAAGAAATGTTACTGGCAGGCGATGCATCATCAGGCTGCGTGTAACTGCAGCTATAAAGCGTAACCGGGCATAGAAATATGATAATCGCTCTGTTCATGACTTGCTACTGGTTGTGTATGAATTTTCCCCAGTTCCAGGATTTCACCGGCTCCATGCCTTGAAGTGCAAATGTTTGCACGGTCATTTCAGGCAGGCTAAGAATCATGCAGGTGTGATTGAACTGTGTGCTCCCGGGATTGATAACGAGCACATCACCCAGTTGTTCGGCAAACACCTGGTGCGTATGGCCGACGATAAGTACATCATAATCCAGATCATTTAATGCCTGCTGCCAGTATTTTTTTTGTTCCGGGATCAGTTCACCATCAACATCCAGCAGCTTGATGCCGCCATGTTGTGAGGCCGGTGGATGTGCGTGTACAACATAAATACGTTTACCCTCAATCTCATACTCGAGTGTCTCAGGTAAAGCACTAAGAAAATTATATTCTGCCGTGTCTTTTTCTTCGGGATGTGTCTCTATATACGCCTGATCGTGATTGCCGATGATGGTCTGACAATTACTGTCGATTAACAAATCGATGACAGCTTTGATTTCATCAAAGTAACCTGCGATATCGCCTGGGCAGATAATGCTGTCTACCTGTTCGCGTTTGAAAATCGATAATGCCTCGGCTGCAGGAGCAGATTTTGCGTGAACGTCGCTGAGTAAACCGATCTTTTTAGGCACGGTTAGATGTTCAGCGAGCGGCCGCCGTCGACAGGAACAATATGCCCGGTGATGTAATCGGCGTCCCTGACCAGGAACAGGATTGCCTTGGCAATATCTTTCGGCTCGCCGTGACGTTTCAGTGCAGTACGTTCGATAATGGTCTGCCTGGTGTTTTCGTCCATGTCATTTTCAGGCCACAAAATGGCGCCAGGGCCTATGCCGTTGACGCGGATTTCAGGCCCCAGATCCTTTGCCAGCGATTGCGTCAGCATGGCGAGGCCTGCCTTGGCAGCGCAATACACCGGGTGATTGCTCATCGGGCGGAAAGCATGAATGTCCACCATGTTGATGATGCAGCCGTTGTTTTCTCTCAGGTAAGGCGTCGCTGCCTGTGACAGAAACAAGGGGGCTTTCAGGTTGCTGTTGATCAGGTTGTGCCAGTGACCAAGTGTAATAGTGCCAACGGGTGTCGGGAAGAAACTGGAGGCATTGTTGATCAGCACATCCAGGTGGCCCCAGATTTCAACCGTGTCTTCTATCAGGCGGCTGTATACGTTGTCATCATCCAGATCGCCCTGGATGACAGCGGCAGAATGTTCACGTTGCTGATTGAGTTCATAACAAAGCTCATCGGCCTGCTGCTGCGATGAGCGGTAATGTATGGCGATATTCATGCCCGCAGCGTGCAGTGTGCGCGATGTCTCAGCGCCAATGCGTTTTGCGCCGCCGGTGATGAGTACGGTCTTTCTGCTGATTTCTGAGGTAGAATTCACAGTTTGTATTCCTGTTCGTAGTGGCCGCCATTTCTGTGTGCGAGGATCGGCAGCAAAAGCTAATATTCGCACAAATTAGCAATTCAACCAATATGACTCAATCAGTTGAATCATTGCCAGAACCTGATGAGGCTGCAAAGAAGCGCAGCAGGGATTTGTGTTCCTGTATATCTGAAGCATGTGAACAACAGGGTGGCTCAATAGCATTTAGCGCATTTATGCATATGGCGCTGTATCAACCGGGATTGGGTTATTACAGTGGTGGTTTGCAGAAATTCGGCGCAACGGGCGATTTTATTACCGCACCTGAAGTTTCATCAATGTTCTCACAATGCCTCGCACGACAGGCTGCGCAGATATTTAACGAGATGGAACAGGCCGACATGCTGGAATTCGGTGCCGGCTCAGGGATAATGGCTGCTGATATTCTGCTTGAGATGGAGCGGTTGCATGCACTGCCCGGGAATTACTACATCGTTGAGCTCAGTGCTGAACTGCGCGAGCGTCAGAAACGGACTGTTATGGATAAAGCGCCGCATTTGATAGAAAAGCTGCAGTGGCTCGATGCACTGCCGCAACAAGCTATTCAAGGCGTCATTGTTGCCAATGAAGTACTGGACGCCATGCCGGTGGAATGTTTTCGAGTCAATGATGGTGCTGTCGAGCAAATGCGGATTGTTGCAGAAGATGAGCATTTGAAAGCGGGCTATGCAGAAGCCGATGAAGCCATGCTTGAACAGGTTCGTACCATAGAGCAGCGCCGTGAGAAGACATTCGAGGATGGCTACTGCTCTGAATTTAATCCGGCTGTAAAGGCCTGGCTGGCCAGTCTTTATGCTGTTCTGGACAGAGGCCTGGTATTGTTGGTTGATTATGGCTACCCGGTGCAGGAATATTATCTTGATGAACGCAGCAGTGGAACCCTGGTCTGCCATTATCAGCATCGTGCACATGCTGACCCGCTCTGGTATCCGGGCCTGCAGGACATAACGGCGTTTGTTGATTTCAGTGCAGTCGCGTATGCAGCTGTTGATGTTGGCTTCGATGTTAGCGGCTACACTTCACAGGCGATGTTTCTTATGGGCTGCGGGCTGGCAGAGTTACACCAGTCGGTTGTAAGTGATGAACCCAGACAACAATTATTACTGGCGCAGCAGATTAAGACACTGACTTTACCGTCCGAGATGGGTGAGCGATTTAAAGCGATAGTATTAAGCAAAAAGATTGATTCGCCCTTGATAGGATTTGCAATGCAGGATTATCGAAATCGCCTGTAATTATATTTATATGGAATAGTTAAGTGGAAATACTACAGATAGTAACACTCGCGCTGGTGCAAGGGCTTACAGAGTTTTTGCCTATATCGAGTTCTGCACACCTGATCCTGGTTCCGGTGTTGACCGACTGGCCTGACCAGGGCCTTGCTTTTGATGTTGCGGTCCACGCAGGAACCCTGACGGCTGTGGTGCTTTATTTCCGCAGGGAGCTGGCGCGCATGCTGGTAGAGTGGTTTGCCTCCTTCAAAGGCGGACTGACGCCAGACGCACGCCTGGCCTGGGCGGTATTAATTGGCACTATTCCAGTCGGTCTCGCGGGTTTGATATTCAAGGATCTTATAGAGACGCAACTACGCTCGCCCATGGTTATAGCGGTGGCCACTATCGTATTCGGCTTGTTGCTCGGGTATGCAGACAAGACGGGCAAACGCAGTAAAAATGAATACGGACTGCTGCTGTGCGATGTGTTGATTATTGGCCTGGCGCAGGCATTGGCCTTGATACCGGGAACATCGCGGTCAGGTATTACCATTACTGCTGCATTAATGCTGGGTCTGAAACCTGAAGCAGCAGCGCGATTTTCATTCCTGCTGTCTATACCGGTTATTTTTCTTGCAGGCTCACTTGAAACCATGGAATACCTGAGCGCTGCGAGTGTAGAGGATGCGCAACCTTTGTTGATTGGTGCATTGATATCTGCTGTTAGTGCATATGCATGCATACATTATTTTCTTAAATTGCTCGATCGTATTGGCATGATGCCATTCGTTGCTTACCGGCTTGTGCTGGGTATCATACTGGTGGTCCTGTTTATCTAATGGAATCGATAAATCCTGAATTACGCTATCGAAAACTCTGGCTGATAATCGGGTACTTATTGATTGTGCTGGTAATTTATCTCTCTTTAACCAGCAGCCCGGTTCAAATTGATACCAATCTTCCTTATCAGGACAAGTTTTTTCACATGCTTGCTTATTTTTCTTTAACGTTCTGGTTTATGCAGATATACCATATCAGGCATCATGTGTTTAGCTGGGTGGTGTTCTTCTTATGTCTTGGCCTGTTGCTGGAATATTTACAGGGCTTTGATCCGGAACGCTACAGTGAAGTAGGTGACATGGTTGCGAATGCGCTAGGCGTAATAGCCGGGGTCAGTCTTTCAATGACGCCCTTGCGCTATACCCTGGTGAAACTGGAACGCTATATAAAATGAATCATTTTTCTATTGCAGCAACCAGTTTTATACGTTCTTCCCTGATTTTATCTGCGAGCTCCTTATTGTTATAGCCTTGTTGTACCAATGATTTGATGTCAACTTGCTGAGCTGCCTTTAAAGCTTTCCTTAAAAAGCTCCCCTGTGGGAACGATTTGTTTTCATGGCCGGGCCGCCCGCGTGCATCGGCTTCGCTTGCCAGTAGAAATTTTTCAAAACGCTGTGGTTTTCTGAAAGCGTCGAGTTGTTCCAGAGTTTTAACCACGGTCGACGGTTTTAATTCCAGTGCGCGGTGATAGTGCAGGTGAAAGCGTGCAGTGCGTTCTGCGAGATCGCGATATTCATTTGGAATGCGCAGGCGCTTACACACATCAAGCACAATTTCCGCGCCGCGTGCTTCATGCTCGATATGATGCGGCCATTCTGATTCAGGTGTTACACCTTTGCCTAAATCGTGCATCAATGCGGCAAAACGCACCTCGGTATCATCGCTTAGCCTGCAGGCCTGCTGCAGTACCATCATGGTATGAATGCCGGTATCAATTTCAGGGTGGTGTTGTTCAGGCTGTGGTACACCAAACAGCCTGTTCAGCTCCGGCAGTATGCGCTCAAGAGCGCCGCAGTCACGCAGCACTTCTATAAAACGGGAGGGTGAGCGTTCGCCCAGGGCTTTTTTCATTTCCTGCCAGACGCGTTCGGAGACCAGTGCATCGACCTCACCGTCTTCAACCATTTGTTTCATCAGTTGCATGGTCTCATCAGCGACGATAAATCCAAGATGCAGGTAGCGTGCTGCGAACCTGGCGACTCGAAGTATGCGCACGGGATCTTCGGTGAATGCAGGGGAAACGTGGCGCAGGATCTTGTCGTGTATATCCTGCATGCCATTAAATGGGTCGATGATTTCGCCTGATTCATCTTTTGCCAGCGCATTGATTGTCAGGTCGCGGCGTAACAGGTCTTGTTCCAGCGTAACATCGGGTGTGGCATGCACAGCAAAACCTTTATAGCCAGGCGAGGTTTTGCGCTCGGTACGGGCCAATGCATATTCTTCTTTAGTGTCGGGATGGAGAAATACAGGAAAGTCCTTGCCGACCTGTTGAAAACCGGCGGCCAGCATTTCTTCAGTTGTTGCACCAACTACCACCCAGTCTTTTTCTTTGTGTGGATAGTCCAGCAGTTCATCACGCACGGCACCGCCGACGAGGTAGGTTTTCATGATCCCTGTTTCTATGGTTGATTAATAAAAGTGGCTATGTTGCCACAGAATACGTGCAATATGCGGGCGAGGTATCATGGCTGCAAGTTTAACCGGACAGGAGTGACTGTTATGCAAATTCCCTGGTATATCGCTGCCCTGGGTGCCGCAATCACATGGGGCGTATATTATCCGCTGGTTGACATGGCGTTGAAGCGGATTTCTTTATATAGCGTGATTTTGCTCAGTATGATTCCGGTTTTTATGGTCATGCCTTTTTTTATTAAAACGCTTAGCGATGATTTTGATACTGTTAGATCTCTGCCAACATCTGAGCAATGGGTAATCGCGTCACTCGGCTTAATCGGTCTGTTTGGCGAAGTGATGGTGTACCTGGCGATAACCGGAAAGAATGCGACGCTGGCGAGTTTGATAGAGATGACTTACCCGGTATTTGTTGTATTTTTTGCCTATGTGTTTTACAGGCAAATGCATGTTACGCCCAGTGTTTTTATTGGTGGTTTGATGGTACTAACCGGTGCGGGTTTGATTATTTATCACAATCAGTAGTTAATGATGAATAGTGAATAGTGAATAATTAAAAAAGAAAGTCACGATCGTGCTTATGGCGATATTCGCGTTATTTGCGGCAAAAATCTTCTTTTTATAAAGACGGACTTATCCGCAAACAACGCGATGAGTAGATGTGTTCGGGGTGTTGCTTATTTCATCGCTGACTGCGCAGCTTCCAGTGCAGCGCCGGTATTGATATCGGCGCCCATTTCACTGAGCACGGCTTCCAGTGAACTCAGGCACAGGAAGATGTTTTCCGCGCGTGAGCTGTGGCCCATCAATCCGATGCGCCAGACTTTGCCGGCAAGCGATCCCAGGCCGGCACCGATTTCGAGGTTGAATTCATTCAGCAGCCTTGAACGCACTGCGGCTTCATCAATACCGTCGGGGATGGTGACCGAATTAAGTTGTGGCAGGCGGTGGGCCTCATCGACAATGAAGGACAGGCCCATGGCTTCAAGACCGGCACGCAGTGCCAGGTGGTTGTTGTAGTGGCGCGCCCATGCGTTTTCGAGTCCTTCTTCCTGCAGCATCACCAGTGATTCGTGCAGTGCGTACAAGGCATTGACGGGGGCAGTGTGGTGGTAAGCACGCTTTGCGTTTGGACCCCAGTAACCCATAACCAGGTTGGTATCGAGGAACCAGCTCTGCACCTTGGTGTTGCGGCTGGTGATCACCTCGACAGCGCGGTCACTGAAGCTGACCGGTGAGATGCCGGGAGTACAGGACAGGCATTTCTGCGTGCCGGAATAGATCGCATCGATGCCCCATTCATCGACCTTGAGCTCGGATCCACCGAGTGATGTTACGGCATCGACCAGCGCCAGCGTATCGTGGTCGTGTGCAAGCTTGCACAGGATGTCGGCGTCAGAGCGTGCGCCAGTCGAGGTTTCGGCGTGGACGAATGCAAGCAGTTTTGCGTCAGGGTTCGCCTTCAGGGCGTCTTCTGCTTTCTGCGGATCGACCGGCTTGCCCCATTCAACTTCAACCATGATCGGTGTGGCGCCGCAGCGCTCTACATTTTCTTTCATGCGGCCGCCGAAGACACCATTCTGGCAGACGATGGCCTTGTCACCACGTTCCAGCAGATTCATGAACGTGGTTTCCATGCCGGCGGAGCCGGGCGCGGACACCGGAATGGTCAGCTGGTTTTGAGTCTTGAACGCATACTGCAGCATCTGTTTGACTTCATCCATCATGCCGACGAAGGCTGGATCGAGATGGCCGATCGTGGGGCGCGCCATCGCACCGGTGACACGCGGGTGGACATCAGAAGGGCCGGGACCCATTAATGTGCGTACGGGTGGATTAAAAGAGGTAATGCTCATGGTTAATATTCTGTTCTGGTTGAAAAGAGCCGGCTATTCTGCCATGAATGTTCGATTTCGACTACGTACAGAAACTGTGGAATTGCGGTCGTGAAGCGGGGTCAGACTAACAGTTCTACCCAGTGCATGACAGGAATCCGGGTTCCACTCTGCAGGTGTAATTGGCAACCGATATTCGCGGTCGCGATCACGTCGGGTTTTTCGGCTTGAATATAGTGCAGTTTCCTGTCGCGCAGCTTCTCGGCCATGGTTTTTTGCAGGATGGAGTAAGTGCCTGCAGAACCGCAGCAAAGATGCGACTCCTGGAAAGTGACCAGCTGTCTGCCCGAGGCTTCGAGTATGGACTCAACTTTTCCGCGTACCTGCTGGCCATGCTGTAATGTGCAGGGTGGATGGAAAGCAACTTTGGTCAGCGCTGTATTTATTGCGGATGCAGGCAGGGATTCTTCAGCAACGATTTCACTCAGGTCTTTGCTCAACTCACTGACCCTTGCTGCCTTGAGATTGTATTCGTCATCATCTGCCAGTATGTGTCCATATTCCCTGATCGTTACACCGCAGCCGCTGGCTGTTGAGATTATAGCTTCGACCTGGTTGTTTTCGATATAAGGCCACCAGCTATCAATATTGTTTTTGATATAAGCACGGGCTTCATCAAATGCATCAAGGTGGTGGCTTATGCCGCCACAACAACCGTTTTGAGGAATGCGCAGTGTCTGTATTCCAACACGGTCAAGCACGATGGCTGCAGCGCGATCAATATTGGGCTGCAAACCTGGCTGGACGCAGCCTTGCAGCAGGATGATTTTTCGTTCGTGTTCACTCTCGGGCCATTGCAGCAGTCGCTTCGGTTTTGCTGGCACCTTCTGTTTAATCGCTGAAGGCAGCAGGGGTCTGGCTAATTGCACAGCAGCAATTGCTGTAGTGAATAAAGTTTTTGTCAGAAACAGTTTTCGCAGGGCAAAGCGCTTGAAGCTGTCAGTCAGTGTGCGCCTTGCCTGTTCCGAGACCAGCTTGCGTCCTATATCAACGAGTTGACCATAAGCTACACCTGAAGGGCAGGTTGATTCGCAGTTTCTGCAGGTCAGGCATCGATCGAGATGAGTTTGTGTATGTCTGCCAGGGTGATTGCCTTCGAGCACCTGTTTGATCAGGTAGATGCGGCCACGAGGCCCATCGAGCTCATCACCGGTAAGCTGGTAGGGAGGACAGGTTGCATTGCAAAAACCGCAGTGCACGCAATTACGCAGGATACGATTTGCCTCTTTTCCGTGATGCGTTTCGAGATGGGTGGGAGTGATCGAGGTCTTCACAGCTCTTTATACAGCCTGGCTGGATTCAGAATGTTATTGGGATCGAGGGCATGCTTGATGCGTTTGTGAATGGCCAGCATCCCTGCTTGCAGTGGCTGGAAAATTTCATCCGATGAATTTTCTTGCGCTGGACTGGAATTAATATTGTAACGTGTTGCATGGCCACCAAGTCGCTGCGCCTGTTCAAATAAATCGTTATTTGAAACTTTCCAGCGCAGTGCACCGCCCCATTCGATCAACTGATCGTCTTCATTGTGTATCACCGCTGCCGGGGGTAGCGATAATCGCCACAAATTTGCCTGTTCAAAACAGGGGTGTGACTGGTGGCGCAGCTGCTGCCATAAGTCATTGGCAACAACTTCGCCACCCATTTTTCTGTGGGCATTGCTGATACTGTTTTCAGTGCTGCTCAAGCGAACCGATAACACACCCTGGTAATGGCAGCTGGCTGTTACCGGATGGCCGTCGATTAGCCAGCCACGCAGCATTTTGTGTCCCTCTACGGCATCTATCTCAAATGCCAGGGTGGTCTCAGCCTCTGCTTTTGGTAAAACCTTGAGCGATATTTCGAGGAGCACCCCAAGGGTGCCCTGTGCCCCGACCATCAACCGGGACACATCATATCCGGCCACATTTTTCATCACCTGGCCACCGAACTGCATCAGCTCTCCCTTGCCATTAATGATTTTTGCACCCAGCACAAAATCTCTGGCAGCGCCATGAAACGGCCGCGCGGGTCCCGATAAGCCACAGGCTATTGCGCCGCCGATGGTTGATTGATCAGAGTGGCAAGGTGGCTCAAAAGCGAGCTGTTGACCATGCTCATCCAGGGCGGATTCGATATCGGAAATTCTGCTTCCGCTTCGCGCGGTTATGACCAGCTCACTGGCCTTGTAAGACAATATGCCGTTATGTTCGTCAAGCGGCAGAGGTTCGCCCTGCACGTCCCGGCCATAAAATAATTTGCTGTTGCCGGACCTGATTGCCAGCGGTGTTTTGCTGCTACAGGCACGTAAAACCTGGTCACAGAGAATCTCGGTTTTGTCGTTGTTATCTGGCATATTAAAGCTGATTAAAGCTAAAAGCGTTCCAGTTCAGGGTGTGGTAGCTGGCCATGATGAACGTGCATGGCGCCAAACTCTGCACAGCGGTGCAATGTCGGGATTGCCTTGCCGGGATTGAGTAGTTCGTCAGGGTCAAACGCATGCTTGATGGCATGGAACTGTTGCAGTTCCATGCTATTGAACTGAACACACATCTGGTTGATTTTTTCCATGCCAACGCCGTGCTCGCCCGTTATGGTACCGCCAGCTTCAACACATATTTCCAGTATCTTGCCGCCCAGCTCTTCGGTTCTTTCGAGTTCGCCATCGATATTGGCATCATAAAGAATCAGCGGGTGCAGGTTGCCATCACCGGCGTGAAATACGTTGACGATGGGCAGCCTGTATTCATTCGACAGCTCACTAATGCGTGTTAATACATTGGCGATCTGGTAGCGCGGAATCGTGCCGTCCATGCAGTAGTAGTCGGGTGACAGGCGTCCCACCGCGGGAAAAGCGGCTTTGCGGCCGGCCCAGAATTTTGCCCGTTGTTGTTCGTCATGGGCGACCCGTATTTCTGTGGCGCCTGAAGTTCGCAGCACATTTTGCGCGTGTTCCAGCCGGTCCGCGACCTCGGCGCTGGTACCATCAATTTCACACAGTAATATTGCGGCTGCATCGCGCGGGTAACCTGCATTTACAAAATCATCTGCCGCGCGAAGAGCGGCATTGTCCATCAACTCCAGTCCGGCGGGCAGAATGCCATCAGCAATAATATTGCTGACCGCCTGCCCGGCGGTGGCGACATCATCGAAAGCTGCAAGGATCACGTTGGCAGCTTCCGGTTTGGGCAGAAGTTTCACGGTGATCTCAGTGATTACACCAAGCAGGCCCTCGGAGCCTGTCATCAGAGCGAGCAGATCATAACCGGGACTATCAAGCGCATCGCTGCCAATAGTCAGGTGCTCACCCTGCATGGTAATGACTTCAAGCTTGAGAATGTTATGTACGGTGAGGCCATATTTGAGGCAGTGTACACCGCCGGCATTTTCAGCCACGTTGCCGCCAATGGAGCAGGCTATCTGTGAAGAAGGATCAGGCGCATAGTACAGGCCATAGCTGCTGGCTGCCTCGGAGATGGCCAGGTTGCGAACACCTGGCTGGACGCGTGCAGTGCGGTTATCAATATCGATGTTCTGTATGCGGCTGAGCCTGGCAAGGCTCATGAGGATGCCGTTCTCCAGAGGCAGCGCGCCGCCGGATAATCCTGTGCCTGCGCCGCGCGCTACGACAGGTATTGTTTGATTGGTACAAAAGGACAGGATGTCTTCGATCTGCTTTATCGTTTCCGGTAAAACGACAACCATCGGTACTTGCTGGTAAGCAGACAGGCCGTCGCATTCATAGGGCCTGAGGTCTTCTTCTTTATGTAAAACGGATTCCGTCGGCAAGATCTTTTGCAAACAGCGGATAACCAGTTTTTTATCAGTCGAGGTGCTCAAAGCCGGCGTGCAATTTTGCGCAGTGCGTCATACTCGGTCTGCCTGTTGTCATTTCCAAGGTAAGACGGAACAATCATATCCATCGATGTTGGCTCATGTGCACTTTGTTGACAGACGCTGTCGACTTTCAGTGATTTATAGTTATCTATCGAGAACGGTTTGCCTGGAAACCATTCCAGTGTGTATGCCTGTATCTTACTGATGAAATCAGGCAGTCCAATCACGTGTTTTTTCAAACCAAGCGTTGTGGCAGTGTATTCAACCAGTTGTTTGAGTGAGTATTCTTCGGGTCCGCATAAATCATAGTGCTTGCCAAAGGTGGATTTGTCATCAAGTGCCTGAACAAAACGATCGGCAACATCACCGACATAAACGGGTGCAAAACGCGCATTCGCCGAGGCCAGCGGGAAAAAGAAGGGAATTATTTTCAGCAACATCGCAAAGCGGTTGAGGAAGCTGTCGCCTGGACCAAATATAACAGAGGGTCTAAAGCTGGTTACTGCCAGTCGGCCGCTCGAGAAGGTGTGCAGCGCGTTCTCGCCTTCACCTTTGGTACGAAGATAAAAGCTTGGCCCCAGGTTGGCATCCGCGTTAAGTGCGCTCATGTGTATTATTCGTGGAATATTTAATTTAAGGCATGCGCCGAGAATGCTTTTTGGCAGCTCAACATGTGCCTTGCGAAAGCCATCACCATTGTGCTGTCTTTCGTTGAGTATACCGATGAGATTAATAACGGCATCCATACCTTTGATATGTGTTTCCAGCTGAGAAGTATCGAATACGTCCGCTTCAACCAGCTCCAGGTTTGGTAATACCAGCAAGTCTCGGTGATTATTCCGGTTCCTGGTCAGAATTCGAACATGTTTGCCGCTGGATACCAGGCGGCTGGCTATATATTTACCGACAAAACCGGTTCCGCCGAGAATGCATATGGAGTTGTGTTTCATATCAAGGATTTATGAACTGACACTATGAAATGGAGTCTACTTTATCACACGCTAGAACAGGGTGGATGGTTCAGGGATGAGGCACATTTGTGTTCGAGCTGCTATCATTCGTTCACGACAGGGACTTGTTGTTTTCAGGTTTCTCCAGGTAAAAAAAAAGAGGTAATAATAAAATATGCTTAGAAAAGCATTGATCACAATTGCGGCCTTGCTACCAGCGTCAAATGTTCTTTCAGCCGGTCTTGACCTTAAACTCAGCAGTGAAACAGCAGAAGTCACTTTTCTGACACAAAATTCCACATTTGGTTATGGTGGTGCCGACATTGGCATTGGTTTGTTTATTAATGAAAATGATGATTTCCTCGTCAATGGATCCATCGTGGTTTCCGGAAGTGGCACCGGTGACGTGCGTGCACTGCATTTTGGTGTTGGTGGTAAAGCTTATGGGGGGCGGCTGGACCTGGGAACGACTAACCCGAATACCAGTGACCCGAGCGGGGGTGCCATCGCTGTTGGTGGTAATTTGCGCTACGTGTTTCCATCAAGTACGCCGATCGCTATTCTGGCTGAAGGTTTCTGGGCGCCGAGCGTGACCAGTTTCTCCGATTTTGATGGCCTTGTTGAATACCGCTTTGCACTGGAACTTGAAGTGACGCCAAGTGCGCGTGCCTATATCGGCTACAGGGTGCTGGAAGTCGAGCTGGATACAGGCTTGAAATATAAAATGGACGACAATGCACACATTGGTGTGCGCTTTGCGTTCTGATGTGAGTACTTAAATAGTGACAAAAAGGCGGGGTGACTCGCCTTTTTTTATGGGGGTGAGTTATGTCTGAAAAAACAAGGCAGATCGACAGCTTGCTTGAAATCATGGCTGCACTGCGCGACCCGGAGAGTGGCTGTCCGTGGGACATCGAGCAGACATTCAAGACGATTTCAGCCTATACGATTGAAGAAGCCTATGAGGTTGCCGACGCCATCGAGCGCATGGATATGCATGATCTGAAAGATGAACTCGGCGACCTGTTGTTCCAGGTTGTTTTCCATGCACAGATGGCAGAGGAGCAGGGTGAATTTAATTTCGATGATGTTGCAAAGGCTATTAGTGACAAACTGGTTCGCCGGCATCCGCACGTATTTGGCGATGAAGTGGCTGGAAGCCATGAAGAATTACACCGAGCCTGGGAACAGCACAAGAAAAACGAGCGTCAGCAAAAACAGCATGTACAGAAGAGTTTGCTTGATGGTATCGCGTCAACCATGCCTGCCTTGCGCTGGTCTTCAAAGCTGCAGAAGCGAGCGGCGCATCATGGCTTCGACTGGGATGATATTGCGCCGGTATTTGACAAGCTGCAGGAAGAAATCGGTGAACTGAAAGCTGAAATTGTACATCAGAATAATCAGGACAGAATTGCAGACGAACTGGGTGATATCCTGTTTGCCTGTGTCAATCTTTCACGTCATGTAGATGTGAATCCTGAACAGGCATTGCGTGATTCCAATATAAAATTTATATCGCGCTTTACCGTGGTCGAGCAGTTGTTGCAGCAGGATGGCAGGCTTATGGATGATTGCAGTGTCGAAGAACTCGAAGATTACTGGCAAAAGGCGAAAAGATTAATGTCCACGGATGAACGCAGATAAACACA
>DAOWLL010000632.1 GCA_030641945.1 Gammaproteobacteria bacterium
CCCCCCAAACCGGCGGAACCTGCTCCCCCCAACCCCAAGCCCGCCCCGCCCAAACCGGCGGAGCCTGCAAAACCGGAACCGGCTCCTGTGGCTGCTGATGTTGAAAGCACTCCACTGAAAGCACCCATGCCAGGCATGATTGTCAGATATTCAAAACAGGTGGGAGATGTTGTAAGCAAAGGGGATACTGTGGTAATCCTGGAGGCCATGAAGATGGAAAATGCTCTTCCGGCGCCTTCGGATGGTACGGTTACGGCAATAAATTTTTCCAGCGGTGATAGCGTAGGCAAGGACGATGTTCTGTGCGTTATTGGCTGAAATAATTGAAGATTGAATATTTGTTAGAGAATAAAAGCAGATTGTTTTTTACTTTGTCAATATTCAATACTCGATCTTCAATTAGAAAGGGAGGATCAGGATCATGAAGATCCACGAGTATCAGGCAAAAGAATTATTCAAGAAATACAACATTCCTATTCCTGATGGCGGCGTTGCATTCAACCCTGATGAAGCCAAAAAGGTTGCCGAAAATTTAGGAGGATTTCCGGTCGTTGTTAAAGCTCAGATTCATGCCGGAGGCCGGGGTAAAGGCGGCGGGGTAAAGCTTGCAGAATCAATTGATGAAGTTGCCGGCATTGCCGGTGAGATCATCGGGATGAATTTGGTTACCCACCAAACCGGGCCTGATGGGAAGAGGGTCAAAAAAGTGCTGGTTGAGCAAGGACTCAACATTGCAAAAGAACTTTATTTGAGCATTATTCCGGACCGGGCAACCGCCAAAATTGTTATTATGGCCAGCGAGGCCGGAGGAATGGATATTGAAGCAGTGGCGGCCTCAACCCCTGAAAAGATCATCAAGGTTTTCATCGATCCTCTTGTGGGTATCCAGCCCTTTTACTGCCGTGAGGTTGCTTTTGGGTTAAATCTGTCATCTTCTGTGATAAGACCGTTTGTATCCATGCTTGCAAGCCTTTACAGACTGTTTATGGATTACGACTGTTCGTTGGTGGAGATTAATCCTCTTGTAATCACAGCCGAGGATGCGGTGATCGCCCTGGACGCCAAGGTCGATTTCGATGACAATGCCCTGTATCGCCACAAGGACATCATTGAATATCGCGATATTGACGAAGAGGACCCTTTGGAGGTGGAAGCCTCCAAGTTTAATCTCAATTACATCAAACTGGACGGCAATATTGGAAATATGGTCAACGGAGCCGGCCTGGCTATGGCGACCATGGATATCATTAAACTGGCCGGTGCCGAGCCGGCCAACTTTCTGGATGTGGGGGGCGGTGCCAGTGCGGAGATGGTTGAGAACGGTTTCAGGATTATGCTCGGAGATAAAAATGTGAAGGGGATTCTGATTAATATTTTCGGTGGGATATTACGTTGTGACGTGCTGGCAGAAGGGGTTGTCCATGCGGCAGAAAAAACAGGCATTACTGTTCCTGTAGTGATCCGGATGGAAGGGACAAATGTAGAACAGGGTCGAAAAATTCTGGCTGAATCAGGTCTTAGCCTTATTACCGCTTCAGATATGAAGGATGCGGCGCAGAAG
>DAOWLL010000631.1 GCA_030641945.1 Gammaproteobacteria bacterium
ATTCCGCTCGAGCAGCCGGTGATGAGTATGGTCTTTCCAGCATGGTTTGACATGGGCGAAGCTTAGCATGGGCATGACAGCGGGCAGGGAGGGCGTATATAATTCGGTGCTTATATTTTCAGGCTGGAAGGATCTGCCAATATACGAATACCAGTGCACGGAATGTGGTTACCAGACCGAAGTGCTGCAGAAAATTTCCGATGATCCGTTGAAAGATTGTCCTGAATGCGGCAAGCCGGCCATGAAAAAAATGGTGACGGCGGCTGCGTTTCGCCTCAAGGGCGGCGGCTGGTATGAAACCGATTTTAAATCCGGCAAGAAGAAAAACGTGCATGATGCTGGCGATGCCTCGAAATCAGACAGCAAATCACCTGACAAGGCAGCAGCTAAGGCAGGGGATAAGCCTGCCGGTGCTGGCACGACCACCACGAAGAAACCGACTGCATCGAAAAACTAATTGCCAATCAATAACATAGCGATTAACATCGCTTCCTTTTTTTAGAGAACATCATGCGAAGCCATTATTGCGGACAAGTAAGCGAAGAACTGATCGACCAGGAAGTTACATTGTGCGGCTGGGTCAATCGCCGTCGAGATCATGGTGGCGTGATTTTTGTTGACCTGCGTGACCGCGAAGGCCTGGTCCAGGTTGTGTTCGACCCCGACCGCGAGGAGATGTTTGCACTCGCCGAGCGAATCCGTAATGAATATGTGTTGCAGGTCAAAGGCCGCGTGCGTGCGCGTGATGAAGCCACCATCAACGAAAAGCTGGCGACTGGCAGGGTTGAGGTGCTGGGGCTTGAGCTGGTGGTACTGAACACAGCGGAAACGCCTCCGTTCCAGCTCGATGAAGATGATGTGCATGATGATCTGAGACTGCGCTATCGCTATATCGACCTGCGTCGTGATGAAATGCAGAACCGTATGCGTCTGCGTCACCAGGTGACAACTTATCTGCGCCATTATCTTGATGGTCATGGTTTCTGGGAGATAGAAACCCCGATGCTGACCAAGGCGACGCCGGAAGGTGCGCGCGATTACCTGGTGCCCAGCCGCACCAATAAGGGTAAGTTTTTTGCGTTGCCGCAGTCGCCGCAGTTGTTCAAGCAGTTGTTGATGATGTCGGGTATGGATCGTTATTACCAGGTAGTCCGCTGCTTCCGTGACGAAGACCTGCGTGCCGACCGCCAGCCCGAGTTTACCCAGCTCGATATCGAAACCTCATTCATGGGTGAAGAAGCGGTGATGGAGATCAACGAAGAGATGATCCGCGGCCTGTTCAAACAGGTGCTGGATGTTGATTTGCCGAACCCGTTCCCGCATATGCGCTATGCTGAAGCCATGTCGCGTTACGGCTCGGACAAGCCTGATCTGCGTATACCACTTGAGCTGGTCGACCTGGCCGAGGAAATGAAAGACGTTGAATTCAAGGTGTTCTCGGGTCCGGCCAGCGATCCCGGGGGCAGGGTTGTGGTACTGCGCCTGCCTGGCGGTGCCCAGCTGTCACGCAAGGAAATTGACGATTACACGGATTATGTGGGGCGTTACGGCGCCAGGGGCCTGGCC
>DAOWLL010000095.1 GCA_030641945.1 Gammaproteobacteria bacterium
GTACATAGACAACCGCAAACTGCATCGAGGATACAGTTGTTTCCGGGTCTGGTGGAACGATGCCGCGCATATATAATGTCAACTCATCAGTGCTTGTTTATCTTGTCAACGACGGCCATGCCCAGCGCGGACAGAACAAACGTTAAATGGATGATCACGTACCACATGAGCTTGTTGTCAGGGATCTGCTGCGCATTCATGAATGCTTTCAGTAAATGAATGGAAGAAATGGCAACGATTGAAGCGGCAACTTTCTGCTTTAATGAGCCGGCGTCGAGCTTGCCCAGCCAGGAAAGTTTTTCCTTGCCTTCTTCGATATCAATCTGCGAGACAAAGTTTTCGTAGCCGCTGAGCATGACCATGACCAGCAGGCCGCCTACCAGGGCCATATCGACCAGGCTGAGTACCACCAGTACCAGGTCTGCTTCCTTCAAGGAGAGCACCAGCGGCAGGGTGTGAATGGCTTCCTGGAAGAATTTCACACCTAGCAGCAACACGGCAATGCTGAGTCCAAAATAAATAGGGGCCAGCAACCAGCGGCTGGCATACATGCTGTTCTCTAGTAAACGTTCCATAAATGTTTCTCGGATTTCAGATCGGGCAATTTTACCTGAACAACTTTGCGGATGTTGGACTGGCTCAGGACGAATGAGTTTATTCAGCGTAACATACGCAATCATCATGAATCTCGAACACAATTATAACGCGCTGGAGCCTGACATCATTCTTCAGGCCGTCGAGTCCGTTGGCCATATCACCTCCGGGCGCATGCTCGCGCTCAACAGTTATGAAAACCGTGTCTATCGCATAGAACTGGAAACAGGGGCGCCGCTGGTTGTGAAGTTTTACCGTCCGGACAGGTGGAGTGATGATGCCATCATGGAAGAACACGCGTTTGCACTTGAGCTGGCGTCAGAGGAAATACCCGTAGTAGCGCCGCTTGCATATGATGGTGCAACACTGCTGCAATTTGGAGGCTATCGTTTTACCTTGTACCCGTTGCAGGGTGGACGCTGGCCGGATCTTGAATACACCGAGGATATGATCTGGATGGGGCGATTTATCGCACGCATTCATGCGGTTGGCAGTCGACACACATTTCAGCATCGTGCGGAAATCGGCATACAGCGCCTTGGCAATGATGCCGTTGAATACCTGCGGGCAAACAATTTCATCCCCGTCCACCTGGAGCAGGCCTATCAAACGTTGGCGGGCGATCTATTGCTTATCATAGAGCAGCGCTTTGGACAGGCAGGTGACTTTTCCAGATTGCGGCTGCATGGCGACTGTCATCGAAGCAATGTTTTATGGACAGACAGGGGGCCGCATTTTGTTGATCTGGATGATTGTTGCAATGGCCCTGCAATACAGGACTTATGGATGCTGCTGTCGGGTGAGCGTTCTGAGATGACTGTGCAAATGATTGATCTGCTGGAAGGCTACAATGAATTTGCTTCTCTGGACATGGCAGAGATGAACCTGATCGAGGCACTGCGCACACTGCGTATGATGCATTACGCTGCGTGGCTGGCCAGGCGCTGGAATGATCCGGCATTTCCGCAGGCATTTCCCTGGTTTGACAGCACGCAGTACTGGGAACAGCACGTACTGGAACTTCGCGAACAACTGGCGCGCATGCAGGAACCGGTTTTGACAGTGTAATGTGTGGACGAATAGATGCCCATGATCCTGTCGGTGTAAACAACCTGGTCAGTGTGCTGGATGTGGTTATACCCAAAGACAGGTTTCCTCCGAGATACAATGTTGCACCGGGCATGATGCTGGGGGCAGTCTGCTACAAGGTGGATTTTGAGGTGGCGAACATGCACTGGGGTATAGTGCCGCACTGGGCAAAGCCGGGACAATTCGAGCGTCCTCTTATCAATGCACGTGCGGAAACCATTCATGATAAACCTTCGTTTAAAAAACTGATTGCACGTACACGCGTGATTGTTCCGGTTAACGGCTTCTATGAATGGCGACGCACTGAAGGCAAGAAAGCTACATTTTATTTCAAGTCAGATAATCAGGAAGCATTGGCGCTGGCTGGTATTTACCAGATCAACCGTGAGGGTGAAATGCAGTGCTGTTTAATTACAACCGAGGCAAACGATGTGATGCGGCCTGTACATGATCGTATGCCGGTCCTGATCCCACAGGATGCGATGCAGGACTGGCTGCGATCGGAGGATACTCATGTAATTGATGCGTTGATGAAGCCGGCTGATGACAGCATCATAGCCATAGAGGTTTCCAGTTATGTAAACAATGCGCATAACGAAGGTGAAAAATGCATCGAACCTGTTAAAAAATAAATTCACTCAACAAAGTGTATACACATTAATAATTTAATTTGAGTTATGTAATCAGGAGAAACTGTGAAGATAACGATTATTAGCGGTAGTCACCGCAATCCATCACAAAGCGAAAAGATTGCTCGTCATATTGAAAAGACATTACAGCAGGAGCATGGAGTAGATGCCTGGTTATATACACTGGCTGACAACCCGCTGCCTTTGTGGGATCAAAGCCTATGGGAGGATAACCCGGAATGGAAAGATCGCCTGGCGCCGATTAGACAACAGCTGGCATCGAGTGACGGTTTCGTGATTGTGTCTCCGGAATGGCACGGCCAGGTACCCTCCGGGCTGAAAAACTTTTTTCTGCTGTTTAACCGTTTTGAACTGGGGCATAAGCCGGCAATGATCGTTGCGGTATCAAGCGCGGATGGTGGTGCATACCCTGTGGCTGAACTGCGTATGAGCAGCTATAAAAACAACCGCATATGTTACATTCCCGAACAGGTGATAGTGCGTAATGTTGAAAGTGTATTAAACGATAAAGCTGAAGATAATAACCAGGAAGCTGACGGCTACTTCAGGGAACGCATCAGCTGGTCGCTGGGGATATTGAAAGCTTATGCGGAGGCGATGAAATCGATGCGTAATTCAGTGCAGGTACATCACGACAAGTTCGGCAACGGCATGTAATTTTTTCTCAACGCAAAGGCGCGAAGACGCTAAGGCCGCCAAGTTTTTTTATATTATTTCAATCCATATTTGTAGTGAATACCCGGATTACGCGTTGCCATATCCGGGCTACAAAACTGAAGTCGATGGGTTTTCTTGAAAAAAACAATCAGAGAACTCTGTGTTCTCTGTGCCTCCGTGGCTAAACCCTCATGTTTCTCTGCGCCCTTCGCGTCTCTGCGTCTTTGCGTTGAGTAGTCAGGCTGTGCGCCAGCCATGGTTGGCGTTGTCGGCAGTCGAGATGGATGTGTCTGCTTCCTGCTGATTATTTTGCCGGGTCTTTCTCAGCATGGCTTCAACTCTTGCTGCCTTGATATACTTTTCTTCAATTATCCTGGGGTACAGCAGGTGCAGCTTGTCTACCATCATCGCATGCCTTCTGGCAGCAAGCTCGAGATTCTCGCGTTGAGCATCCTTGAGGAAATCGAGTAGCAATAACCACGGCGACATCCAGTTAATAAAGTCATTGACCAGTGCAGCGTGAGTATTGTTCTCCCAATGTTCTTCGATAAACATCCTGGGGAATAGTCGCGGTGACATTTCGCGACCGACAAGATCCTGCTTAAGGTTTATGCCTTTGAGGCCGTAACCATAACCGTTTGCTTCACGCAGGAACCATTGTGCTGATGGTCTGCTGCCGGCACGTGAATTAATCAACTGGTTTAACAGGTCGGCATGTGTATTGATGCCGTCAGAGAGTTTTGCTACATCTGACTTGAACTGGCTGCTGCATAGATTGCCCGCTCTCCATTTAAGTAAATCATTATCGTAGATATCACGGTCACAGCATACGCTGTCAATCAAGGCGAGTGGTTGTCTGGTGTCTTTCTCGAGTAACCAGAGTTCGTAATAATCACGAAACTCAAATGGTACATCCGCAGCATAGTGGCGAACCACTTCGAGTAAACGCTCACCTTTGTGCTGGATTTCCTGGTAATGGTAGCAGGGCAGAACAGGGGCGCGTTCGAGACCGCTTGCTTCGCTCCATATGCCAAAACGAATGTGAGGGTTATCGATATGGGCGAACTCCTCGGGATCGTCATCTGTTGTACTAAAGTGATCGCGGACGTAAAGAAGCCAGTTAACGCCGTCAGTGGTGACTGCCTCGGCGTCATCCAGCGCGATAACATTCATGACACCGCGGAATGGATTAAGAATCCGCTCACTGTAACAGACGATATCCATACATAAAATATAGCGTATATGTAATTGATATGTGTAATATTAAGGCAACTCAGTCCAAATATGATGTCAGTACAGCGGGCGCTATATGGTTTTTAATGTTCGGCCATTAGTGTTCCTTATGGAGCAGGCGTCGATCGATAGAAATAATTTTGGTTTTATGCGATATGAATACCTGTGCTAATTTAACTCATGTCAGTTAACATTGACTTTTACGTGGTTATGCTGTGTTGACAACCAAAGGGGAATGCCTATGTTGCAAGGAGACGATCGCGTCATCTGGGGCAATCTTTTCAAAGTGTTAGCAGTGCTCGTGGTCGTTATGCTGGCACTCATTGTGCTGGCGAATGTATTGGCCTGACAAAATTGAGCAATTATCACCTGCCCGGTTGATAGCAATCTCAGCAGTGGCTAACTGCGGCCGGTTGCTGTGATACGCTCTCACCATGGATAAAACAGCGCTTGTAATAACATTTCTAGTCGCGTTTATCGCAGCCTTGCTTGTTTTTCTACGCCTCTATTTTGGTGGTCAAATGACCCACTGGTTCAGTTGATGTATCGCTGGTGGTGAGTACAATGGTGTAAGGCACAGAAGCATTTCTGCAGGAGGTGTGTAATGAGCGCAACAATCAGTGATGTAACGGTTCACATCGATGAAACCCTGAACGATCGTGAGCTGGTTAATCTTGAGCAGGCCATTCGCAGTGATGAAGGCATTGTTTCAGTCGGCCACAATGAAAAAGACAAACACTTTATGGTCGTACTTTATGATCCCGAAGAAATCAGGGGTAAGGACATTCTAAGCCGTGTTACCAATCAGGGCTTTCACGGCGAACTTATCGGGTTCCTGTAGAGCTCACTCATGGTTAAATCTAATAACGCCCGAATGCGGGCGTTTTTTTATTTGGGAAACCTGGGTTTGCTGTCCGCATCGGCACATTTCTGTTAAGGTTCCCGTTTTATTGATAGTGATTTAGAGAAAATATATGCATATTGGAGATCAGAAAGTCGTTACACTTCATTACACCCTGACGGATAACGAGGGTAAAGTCATCGATCAGTCGGAAGATGGTAGTTTTGCCTATCTACAGGGTGCCGGCAATATAATCCCGGGCCTGGAAAATGCACTGGCAGGAAAATCTGCCGGCGAAGAATTGTCTGTTAACGTGTCGCCAGAAGAAGCTTATGGGGTTCGAGATGAGTCCATGTTGCAGCAAGTGCCCAAAAACATGTTTGAAGATACCGGCCAGATTGCTATTGGTACCCAGTTTCATGCGCAGGGGCCGAATGGAGAAATGCTGGTTGTTACTGTGATTGAAGTGCAGGAAGAACACGTTGTGGTCGATGGTAACCATCCATTAGCTGGCGTGGAACTTAATTTTGATGTGAAAATTATAGAAGTGCGTGATGCTTCAGAAGAAGAAGTTGAGCATGGCCATGTTCACGGCCCTGAAGGACACCATCATTAAATGCTAATTGATAAGTAAAAAACACATTACTATGTAGAAAGCCCTGCTAGAGCATAGCAGGGCTTTTTTGTTCAGGTGAAAAGGTTGTATATCCAGGCGAAAATAGCACCGCCAATTAAGGCATCGACAAGCCCATAGAGTGAGCCGATGATGACCTGGTAGAGGCTGCCGTCATGAACATGTCCGGGGTAGATGGATGCAACTACCCTTAGAAAAGATCCACCAAATTCAGGCCACATCATATTGGCCATGCCAACGGCGAGCATAGCAAGTCCCCAGACAATGCCTGCAGCCAGTGCGAATGCTTTTATATTAAGACTCATATCTCAATCCTCATCTTTGTGGTTATATCCCGAGAAATATTTATCGTTTTCGGCTCTAGTGCTATATAGCAGATGAGGCGGTTGATTATGAGTTTCTGATGAAATCAGTTACTGCTGTTACGGTAGCAGGGTCGCGAAGAATTCGTCTATGTCCGAGTCCATGCGTGAGTTTGAACTCTGCACCAGGCCATGCGTCTGCAACTGCCCTGCCATCTTCCCAGGGGATGTCCCTGTCTTTATCATCGTGAATGATGAGGGCAGGGGTCGTTAAGCTATGCACATTATTCAGTGTTGAAATTCTTTTCTCGAGGTCATTGCCGTAGTTGGTATATAACTTGTTCGTCATTACAGCCAGCACATTCTCGGGCAGCATGAGAGCACGTTGAAAATTGCCAAGTATGGATTCAATCGAGGCAGGAGGGCAGATGCAGACTGCGCTGTTGGTACTGAAACCCAGGGTGCTTGCATACGCCAGTACCATGCCGCCAAAGGAATGGGTGATAGTGCTGTGAAACGGGCCGTACTTTTCGTTAAGTGCTAATACAACATCAGCCATTTCAAGCATGCTGGTTTGCTTGCCTGATGTTTCCCCGTGTGCGGGACCGTCATAGCTGATAACACGAAAGCCTGAATTGATCAGCGGCTCCATAAAATGCACCGCTTGCGTGCCGCGGCCGCTCCAGCCGTGAATAAACAATATCGGCTGCCCCTGTCCCCAGGCCCATACGGCAACATCTACAC
>DAOWLL010000202.1 GCA_030641945.1 Gammaproteobacteria bacterium
ATATGCTATAGTCTTTTCTAGTGAAGAGTCAAGTAATAATTATAATGATTATTGTTATCGATTCCGACCCAAATGCTCCAAAACTCTAAATATTGAATACCCGGCAGTAAAGCCGGCAGTGTTGAGCATCATATCTACACTGAATTTGATTAATGACTTTGGAGTATCCAATGCACATCTCAATTATCCGTATCGCCCTCGCTGCTATCTTTATATACAGCTTTGTTTCACCGACTTATGCCCTGGCGGGCGGTAAACATAAAGCACCAGGATTTACCCTGCCCGGCCAGAACAAGACCATTCAGCTTTCTAACTATAAAGGCAAAGTGGTTTACCTTGATTTCTGGGCATCGTGGTGCGATCCATGTAAACGTTCTTTCCCCTGGATGAATGAGTTGCAAACACAGTATGGTAAAGATGGTTTCGAGATCATCGCGGTCAATCTCGATACATCAAGAAAAGATGCTGAAGAGTTCCTGAAACAAATGCCCGCAAAGTTTGATGTTGCTTTTGATAAAAGTGGTAAAACAGCTGAAGCGTATAACCTCAAAGCCATGCCTAGTTCATTCCTGATAGACAAAAATGGAAGACTGGTACACAAGAGCCTTGGTTATCGCGTTGAAGAAAAAAAGATAGTAGAAAAAAAGATCCAGCAGCTGGTCGGCAGAAGTGTCGTAGCTAACCGCTAAACGGTTCAAAAGCAGAATCACAAGGATGTGATTTTTTTTGTTTGTCACTCCCCTGTCGCTCCAATAGCCAAACAAAAACATAAACACCACTCACTATAAGGCGGGATCATGGTTATCTTCAGTTCAGCACGAGCCCTGTTGTTTAAACCTAAATGTATTATCGAATCACTGATTCATAAATTTCCACGCTTTTATCTTGGTTGCCTAACACTGCTGGCGTTATTTGGCTATGCATATGTGCTGCTGTTCCCACTACTAGTACCGGTAGGGTTACTGAATATCTATCAATTATTTATGCTTGGCGATGTTGCCAACTGGCAATCTGCATTGACCTGGTTTGCAATAGTATCCATAGCTGCCCTGGTCAGCTATCGCAGCACTCAAATCAAACTAAAACCACCTGTCGGTTTAACACTGACTGAGGATAAGGCGCCTGAATTATTCGAGCTTGTGCAAAAACATCGCAACTATTTCAAGCGACCAGCCATTCACCGCATAGTAGTCACTGCTCAATACGAGCTGGATATTGTAAAGACTCCCTTGTGGGCACTGCCTGTATGGTCGACGAATACGATGATTATCGGGCTTCCTGTTTTGCAAAGTCTTTCACCAAAACAGTTTGAATGCGTCGTTGCACGGCGCATAGGTCAGTTTTCCAAACGCTATAATCCTTTAACGAACTGGCTGTATCAACTTCGGGCAATTTGGCAACAGTATCGGGTTAGTTACAGCCAGCAGAAAGGCTTTGGCATCGAACCACTGAAATGGTTCTTCAGCGCTTACGCACCGCTCTATGCAACAGCTTCTCTCAATGCAGCCAGGCTGGATGAGCTCAATGCTGATACTTACGCCATGGAGTTATTCAATGACGAGGAAGTGCTTGAAATGATAACGGCAGATGCACTGTGCCGATGGTATCTACACAACCAGTTCTGGCCGGCTGTATACAAGATAGCTTCAATAGAAACAAAGTCAGCACAAACACCCCATACTAAAATAGCATCTGCAGTACATGCCATTAAGAGCGGAGATAGGCTCGATATCCTGATCGATAAAGTTTACAGACAAAAGCCACACTCGATACAGGCCATACCATCACTTCAGGATCGTATCAAAAATATCGGGCACGAGAAGCCGCGCATGAAAGAACAGACTGCAGAGAATGCAGCTGTGTTCTACCTTGGCGCATCAGTGAAAGGCATCGTTGATATCATCGACAAACTTTGGCTGAAATCTTTCCTTGAAAAAAGAAAACGACAGCATCAACGAAAGCAAGTAGCGCCGGAACAAGTCACCAGCGCCTGATTCATTTCGTTTAGCTAATCAACGGGCGCCTTTTTCCTTTGGCGGGAACTGCTCGAGTATCTTCTGTACATTCAGGTTGATTTGCTGTGTTACCCTGTCTGGCTCATCATGCTTATCAATAACCTGTGAACTGATACCACGCCAGACAAGTTTCAAGTCATTGGATGTATAAAAATCAATAAAAAGCGTGCCTTCATCATATTGCCTGATATCCGGTGCTGTACTGATAACGACCCCGCCTACATGGCCATAACCACCCGTACCGAAACCAATAGTGGTACCCACGTTGCTACTGGATATCTTGCTTTCAACCTTGAGATTGTAATCAATCTGTATATCAGGTGATATTTCGCTATAAACAATGCCCCTGGCATCCAGCTCTCGTTCTATTGCATTTCGAACACGTGTCGCTACCAACGGACTCAACTCTGGTTCGTCATCCTGCTTGGCATCCGGTTCTACTTTCCATGTAAAGGTTTTAAATGCAGCAAAATCGACACCTTTTTCATAATCCTGGCTAACTGTGATGCCTGAACAACCAGCGACAGCCGTTATAACAAGAAAAATGAAAAAGGCCTGTACTCTCATATCTAGAGTCTTATCCATCTGTTTATGATAGCAAAAATGGTTAAATTCAGTTCACTTTTGGATAATTCTCGTTTTTTTACTGGAACAATGCAGCAATTATCATTATGCTGTTGAAATTACAGCAACACTTCCAATCAGGGTGTACTGTTAGACCGCATTTGGGAGTCTGAGTAAAAGCTGCACATCAAAGGAGGCCGGCAATGAAAACTCGAACACTTAACAAGCTAACTATAGCCGTATCTGCATTACTGCTGGCAAGCAGCCAGGCAACCGTGGTAGATGCAGCAGATGGCGACTATTCAGGTATCGCTGCACCACCAAAACACACGCCCAGCACTGGCAGCTACCCGCCTCCGCCCCCCGGCGGCTGGGATGGCGTTGTCGACAGCATCGACAAGCAAATCGAGAGCGATAAACAAGCACTGGACAGCAGCCACACTGGCGGCGGCGCAACAGTGGCAGCCCGTGGCCAAACGTATGACCGCGGCGCAAGCTTTCCTGAATTTCAAGATCCTCCCGAGTGGGACCAGCGCGACATCCCGCCACCACCTGAATGGGGCGGACGTGATATGCCCGAACCACCTGATTGGGGTGAACGAGACATGCCATCGCCTCCAGAATGGGGCAGCAGGGATTTTCCAGCCCCACCTGAATGGGGCGGGGGCAGCATGCCCGCACCACCGAAATGGGGACCCCGGGCGCTTCCAGAACCTCCAACATGGGCCGAGCGGGCGATACCTGAACCACCTAAACGGGGAGATCGTGGAATGCCACCGCCTCCCGCGTGGACCAATCGCGACATACCAAGCCCGCCTGACTGGAGTCGAGGTAGATATGACCGAAGCCGAAGCGATTGGGGCCGTGGCGGACCAAGCTTCAAGGGGCCGTGGGACAATGGACGTGGTTCAAGTTTCAGCACACCCTCCTTTGGCAGCGGATCCGGCCCAGGTTTTGGCAGTGGACGTGGCCCAAGCTTCAGTGGGCCCTGGGACAGTGGTCGCGGTGGCAGCAGTGGTCCGAGCTTTAGCGGGCCATGGGACAGCGGACGCCGGGGCCGTAACAACGACTTTTCACCATTTGGCGGCAGCGGACCAAGCTTCGGCGGCCCATGGGACAGCGGTCGCGGTGGCAGCAGCATGCCCTGGTAGTGGTCGCAGCAGCAACGCCATAGGGCGGTAAAAGCTCCCCCTGGGGACGGAAAAAACAAAAGAACCCTGCAATGCAGGGTTCTTTTTTTAAATTGCTTATAGCACTCATTAGAACAAAAGGAATTTACATCTTGTTGTTATGACTGGTTAAAACTTAATCCCTCTAAACCTACCCAGTTTAACGGACACTTTTATGACCTGCTCCCTACTTTTTTATCCTTGTTTACTAGTCGTGCATGGAAAATAAGTATACTGTCCCCGGAATTCGCTCAAGATCGCATCAATTAGCAGTATGATATTGAAATTACAGGAACTCTAATGATCAGGGTATACTATGAGTCCATATACCAACGTCATAAATTCGCTGCACTTCACAGGAGGCCAGCATGAAAGTTCGAACAAGTAACAAGCTAACCTTTGCCGTATCCGTATTCCTGCTGGCTGGTAGCCAGGCGAACCTGGTACAGGCAGCAGATGACACCTATTCAAGCCAGGCCGCCCCATCAGGGCACAACCCGAGCTATCAAAACTACCCACCGCCGCCGCCTGGTGGATGGGAAGGTGTTATCGACAGCATTGATGAACAAATGAAAAAAGAAAATGTCGCCCTTAAACAGCAAGGCTCTACTCAAAGTTACACACAACAGAGCGGTGCTACCCGGCCACAACAGCCTCAAGCTGCACAGAGTTATCGCGCAACCCGGGCCACAACAGCCTCAAATTGCACAGGGTTATGGTGCACCAGGCTACGGTGCCCAACGACCTTACGGTGGAAGGCGCGATTATGGCCGTGGTGGTAGCAGCGCGCCATGGGGTGGCAGCAGTGGGCCGAGCTTTAGCGGGCCATGGGACAGCGGCCGCGGTGGCAGCAGCATGCCATGGGATAGTGGCCGTGGTGGCAGGGATAGTGGCCGTGGTGGTCGCAGCATGCCATGGG
>DAOWLL010000487.1 GCA_030641945.1 Gammaproteobacteria bacterium
CAGAAATAATGACCCGAAATAATACCTTGGAATTGCTGGAGCATCAAATGACATGTGTCATGGATAAACAGATTGATTCCCGATATTATCTGGTATTGGCAAATTGTGGTTGATATGCATATATCTGACAAACAGACCGACAGTAAGGCTAACAGACTGATTGATCCATTCAATCGCAAGATTGAGTATGTTCGCCTGTCTGTGACAGACAAATGCAATCTACGCTGTTTCTATTGCCTGCCTAAACATTTCAAAGACTTCGAACAACCCGCGCACTGGATGACGTTTGACGAGATCGAGCGTGTCATCGGCGCATTTGCTGATCTTGGTGTAGCCAAAGTAAGAATAACAGGCGGTGAACCGCTGGTACGTAAAGATCTTCCTGACCTTGTAAACCAGTTATCACAACTAAGCGGCATTGATGATCTGTCTTTGAGCACGAACGCCGTGCTGCTTTCCAGACAGGCCCAGGTATTGCGTGATGCCGGCGTATCAAGAATAAACGTCAGCCTGGACACACTAAAGTCTGATCGCTTTACGCAGATTACCGGCGGAAAACTGCAGCCCGTGATGGCTGGCTTGATGGCGGCTAAAGAATCCGGCTTTGCTCCCATCAAGATAAACATGGTTGCAATGAAAGGCATCAATGATGATGAATTTGAAGACATGGTTGATTTCTGCCTTGAACATGACTTTACGCTGCGCTTTATAGAAACCATGCCAATCGGCGGTGTAGGTGTTGATGCCAGCCAATACTATCTCAGCCTGAAACAAGTCAAGAATAAGCTAGCCGATCAGTATGAACTGATCCCGGGCGTAATGCCCGGCGGCGGCCCCGCCCGTTACATGCAGCTAAAAAACACCGACCTTCGTATCGGCTTTATTACCCCGATATCACAACATTTCTGCGAGACCTGTAATCGTGTTCGCTTGTCCGTGGACGGTACGCTCTACCTGTGCCTTGGCCAGGATCATAAATACGAATTAGGCCCCTTGCTAAGACAGGGCATCAGTGATGACGGTTTGAAAAACGCGATCGTCGAAGCGATTGCCATCAAACCCGAGAAACACGAGTTTCGAAGCAATCCGGGACAGGTCGTGCGCTTCATGAATATGACAGGCGGATAACGCTGACAATGTTTTTTGATTCATCTTTTTCATTCTGGTTTTTAAGCTGCATCGCAGTTGCGGCAATACTGTATTCATCGGTTGGCCATGGCGGCGCATCCGGTTACCTGGCGGTTATGGCATTGTTCGGCCTCGATCCTGCATTGATGAAACCGGCTGCACTGACAATGAACATATTTGTAACCATGCTGATATTAAGCCGCCTGTCACGCGCCGGGCATTTCAACTGGCGTCTGTTTACACCTTTCATTATTGCTTCAATACCGATGGCCTTTCTTGGAGGCGCATACACAATAGAGTCAGGCGCATACAAAGTAATCGTTGGCCTGGCGCTGATTCTGGCAATGTGGCGCATGCTGGTTGAGGTGGAAAACAACGACAAAATAACGATGCCAAAGATCTGGGTTGCACTGCCTGTTGGCGGGATTCTTGGCTTTATTTCCGGACTCACCGGGGTCGGCGGCGGCATCTTCCTGAGCCCGCTGCTGTTATTGTTTAACTGGACCAACATGCGTGGCAGCGCCGCCATCGCCGCTGCTTTTATACTGGTCAATTCCATTGCAGGGATTGCGGGCTACGCAACCACGGCTAATCAGTGGCCAGGCGGCATTCCTGCGCTGGTAGTTACCGCACTCGTTGGCGGCATCATCGGGTCTGAACTGTGCCTGCGCAGGCTGGCTCCGAACCAGTTGAGAAAAGTTCTCGCCATCGTGCTTGCTATTGCAGGCGCAAAAATGATCGCAACCGCTTAAGGAACCTCTGATTAAGTCTGGACGAAGTAGATTGCGATTCAAAATGTTCGGTATCAAGGCGCGAATCGCGCGTAATAGCTAGCCCGCATTTCTCACCAGGCCGCAGAAAAATCCGGATAACATCATGATGATAAAACCCGAAGCTCGATTTCAATCAAATACAGTCTGTTTGGCGGGAGGCTATTTCGTTGCATGCACATCTGTAGCGCTCCTGAGCGCGCATCTTCCCTCAAACCATAGCTATTGCTATGCTTTTCAGTCCAGACGCGCACTCAGAAACACTACAGATGCACCTGAATCCGAAATCCTGGTGAGAAA
>DAOWLL010000403.1 GCA_030641945.1 Gammaproteobacteria bacterium
GATGAAGGTGAGCCGGCAGAACCAAAAACGCCTCTATCAGGCTGACCGTCAGGGTAATCACCAGCACTGCCGGCAAGTACTTGAGAATGGCGCCCATTTTGCCGGCCATGAAGGCGAGAGGCCCTACCACCATGATAGTGGTAACAAAGGACGATAAAACACCGGGTGCCACTTGAATGACACCTTCCACGACGGCATCGGCGACATTTTTACCCTTACGTATCCCGGCTGCCACATTTTCAGAAAGGACTATGGCGCTGTCCATTAACAGGCCGATAGAGACCAGCAGTGCAACCAGGGTGAACATATTGAGGGTGTAGCCGAGTAACTGCATGGCGAAGATGGCGCCGAGGAAGGAGACCGGCAACCCCATGGTGACCCAGAAGCTGTAGCGCAAGCCAAAGAAAATCCATAGGACAAAAAACACCAGAACCAGGCCCTGTGCCCCATTGCTAGTGAGGATGCGAAGACGGCTGCGGATGTTAGAGGTAGAGTCTTGGCTGATCTCAAGAGAGATCCCGCGAGGGGCGATGAGTCGTTCACGCTCCAGGTTCTGCTGGATGGCATCCATTACTCGCAAGGAGTCCTGGGAATAGGTTTTAGCAATTTCCAGCAGTGCCGCGCGTTTTCCGTTGAAAAGAATCTTCTCTTCAGCACGATCGAAACGTCTCATTATTGTAGCGATATCGCCCAAACGGACCTGTCCGCCGGTCTTCCCCGAAACCACGATCAGATCATTAAACTCGGCCGGTGAGCGGCGCTGTCCAGCGAAACGGACGATCAGGTCCTGGTCAGCAGTCTCCAGTATCCCGGAAGGAAGATCGATGCTCTGACGCTCCAGGGCCGCGGTAATATCGGAAACCCCTATTCCGTAGCGTCTCAGCGCCTCAGTCGGAATTTCGATTGTGATATTCTCATCGGAAAAGCCTAGCAGGCGCACCTGGGCAATACGAGAGTCTTGTTTGATACGATCCTTTACCTTATTGGCGTACGCCTTCAGGTGAGTCGGCGCCATCTCGCCGGTGATAGCAATACTGGCCACCACGGCGATACGCTCCACTTTAGTAACGATAGCCGTCTCGACTTTTTCCGGAAAGGTGGCAATACTGTCTATTTGCGACTTCACATCATTAAAAAATTCATCCATATCACGGCCTTCACGCATCTGGGCGATGGCGATGGCGAGATTTTCACGGGCCTCACAACGAACCTCCACCAGTTCAGTGACAGAGTCCAGGGCCTCCTCTATAAGCAGGCAGACGGCATCTTCCACCTCCGCCGGGGTCGCGCCCGGATATGGTATGCGGATTTCTACTTCTGTCGGGGGAATGACAGGAAAGGTATCACGTTGCAATTTGGGCAGGCCAATCAACCCGAGGATAATCACTATGAGCATCAACAGGTTGGCCGCAGTGGGATGTCTGGCAAAATAACGAATCACTTCTGGGGCTCCTTGCCTGTAGCCTCAATGATCAGCCGCTTTTTGGTTTTTCGATCCTCCACTGCTTCAAGCAGCATCCCATCGACAGCGGGAATAAGATCGGAGACTACGATACTTTCCCCTGGTTTCAATCCCTTGGCAAGCACCGTGTAGCCACCCTGAGAGAACCGCACTTCAACTCGGCGAATCTCAAGCCGGTTCGCCTCATCCAATACATAGATACGACCTTCATGGAGCGCCGATGTGGGGATCACTATCTGCCCGGGTCGTGGCTGGCCCCGCAATTCCACTTCTACGAAGGTATTGCGGGTCAGTGACGGGCGCTTGCCGGGCTCTGCCTGCTGATAGGGGTCGTCTACTGTCACCACCACGCCGATCGATTGAGTTTGCGTGTCGATGAAGCCGGCGACCCGGTCGACCCGGCCTGCCCATTCGATATTGTGGGTTCCGGTTTTAAGGCGAACCACGGCATTAAGTGACAGTGCGCCAGGCACTTTGTCGATGGCTTTAGTCAGCACGGCAGGGGTTTTTCCCGTGCTGCCAATCAAGGGGCGTAGCTTGCCGATTGCGAATTGAGCTTCCACTTCGGCGGTCGCAACACCATCGGCACTGAACAGGAGCTGCCCCCTGTTGACAAATTGGGCCAGGTTGGTCTTTACTTCTGTAATACGGACATCTAAAGGAGCCTTCAGAACAGTTTTGGAGATATCAAACTCGACCAGGGCTTTCTGAGCTTCCAGAACATCGCGTTCTGCGGCACTAACGGCTAGAGTATTGCGCAGATTTTGCACCCTTGCTTCTGCGGCATAGACCTGCTGCTGGACCGCGTCAACAGTGGTTTTGGCAACTGCGCCTCGTTTGGCAAGGGCGCGCTTGTCATTAAGATCTTTTTTCAGAAGCCCAAGACTGCGCTCCTCAATAGTAATGGATTCCATCGTGGTACGGTCTTTAGTTCGCGAAACATTCAACTGGGCGTTAATCTGCTCCGATGTCAGGCGATAGACGGAATCATCGATCCGAAGCAGTTCCGTGCCTGCAGCCACAAGACGGCCGTTCTCGAGTTCATCCGAGACCCAGGACACCTGGCCTAATACCTCTGCTACAACATCCCAGGTGCGCCCTGGCCTCATGGTACCATACCCGATGGCCCGTGGTATAACATCAATTTTTGAAATTTTAATCGCCCGTACTTTTACTGCACGTTCCGCCACTTCCACATTCTTTGGAGGAGATTTTATGGCTTGCGCAAACAGAATAACGGCGATACCAATCACTAAA
>DAOWLL010000354.1 GCA_030641945.1 Gammaproteobacteria bacterium
ACGACAAGGAGTCTAAGAAGAAGACCACACCCAAGACCGTTAAAGAACAGGAGGTCTACATGGGTGAAATGCCGCTGATGACAGAGAATGGCACCTTCGTCATTAATGGAACCGAGCGTGTCATCGTGTCACAGCTCCACCGTTCACCGGGCGTGCTGTTCGACCACGACAAGGGCAAAACACACTCTTCAGGCAAGATTCTCTATTCTGCCCGCGTTATTCCTTATCGTGGTTCATGGCTTGATTTCGAGTTTGATCCAAAAGACAGTGTGTTTGTTCGTATTGACCGCCGTCGTAAATTACCGGCGACAATATTGCTGCGTTCGCTTGGATTCAGCAACGAGCAGATCCTCGATACGTTCTTTGACACCATCGAATTCAACTTTACAAAAGAGGGTGTCAGCTTCGACCTGATACCCGAGCGTCTGCGTGGTGAAACCACAACATTCGATATCAAGGCGGGTAAGGATGTCATCGTTGAAGCAGGCCGCCGTGTCACCATGCGCCATATCAAGCAGCTTGAAAGTAAAAAAATCAAGAAGCTGAATGCAACACTTGATTACCTGTACGGTAAGGTTCTGGCCCACGATATTATCGATACTGATACCGGTGAGATCATTGCGCCTGCCAACGCCGAGTTTACTGAAGAACTGGTTGCTCATTTACAGGAGCATAAGGTCAAGTCATTCAGGCTTATCTACACCAATGACCTTGAAGTCGGCCCGTTTATTTCCAACACACTGAGACTGGATCCGACAACAACACAACTCGAAGCGCAGATTGAAATCTATCGCATGATGCGCCCGGGTGAGCCGCCAACCAAGGATGCGGCAGAAAACCTGTTCAATAACCTGTTCTTTACCGCGGATCGTTATGATCTTTCTGCAGTCGGCCGCATGAAATTCAATCGCCGTCTCGGCATCGACGATAAGGAGCGTGCTGGCAACCTGAATCAGGACGATATCCTGGCCGTGCTCACTGAACTTATAAATATTCGCAACGGCAAGGGCATAGTCGATGATATTGATCATCTTGGCAATCGCCGTATCCGTTGTGTTGGCGAGATGGCTGAAAATACTTTCCGTGTAGGTCTTGTTCGTGTTGAACGTGCAGTTAAAGAACGTTTAACAACAGCAGAACAGGATGAGCTGATGCCGCAGGATCTGATCAATGCAAAACCTGTTGCAGCATCGATGAAAGAATTCTTTGGTTCAAGCCAGTTGTCCCAGTTCATGGACCAGAATAACCCTGTCAGAAGTAACGCACAAGCGCCGCGTTTCTGCACTTGGTCCGGGTGGCCTGACGCGTGAGCGCGCAGGCTTCGAAGTACGCGACGTACATCCGACGCATTATGGCCGTGTTTGTCCTATTGAAACACCTGAAGGCCCCAACATTGGCTTGATCAATTCACTGTCTGTATATGCGCGTACCAATGAGTACGGTTTTCTTGAAACACCGTATCGCAAGGTTGTTAACAGCAAGGCAACAGCGGACATCGAGTACCTGTCTGCGATTGAAGAAAGCAATTTCGTCATTGCGCAGGCAAACGCCACGCTTGATAACAAGGGTAAGCTGGTCGATGAGCTGGTTTCGTGCCGCCATGGCAATGAGTTCGCCCTGTCCACGCCAGGCCAGGTCGAGTATATGGACGTATCGCCAAAACAGATTGTATCTGTTGCGGCGTCACTGATTCCATTCCTCGAGCATGACGATGCAAACCGTGCCTTGATGGGTTCAAACATGCAACGCCAGGCAGTGCCTACACTACGTGCGCAGAAGCCATTGGTGGGTACGGGTATGGAACGCACTGTTGCGCTTGATTCTGGTTCATCGGTAATTACCCGGCGTGGTGGTACGGTTGAGTCGGTTGATGCGGGCCGAATCGTGATTCGAGTTAATGATGATGAGGCAACAGGCGATAGCGCCGGTGTTGATATTTACGGTTTAACCAAATACACACGCTCAAACCAGAACACATGTATGAATCAACGTCCGCTGGTTACAGTGGGTGATGCAGTGGCAAAAGGTGATGCCATTGCTGACGGTCCATCAACTGATATGGGTGAGCTTGCGCTGGGCCAGAACATGCTGGTCGCATTCATGCCATGGAACGGTTACAACTTCGAGGATTCGATTCTGATCTCAGAACGCGTTGTTGAAGAGGACCGCTATACAACAATTCATATTGAAGAGATGTCATGTGTTGCACGTGACACCAAGCTTGGCTCTGAGGAAATAACCGCGGATATTCCAAATGTCAGTGAGGGCCTGCTTTCAAAGCTGGATGAGTCTGGTGTGGTTTATGTGGGAGCTGAAGTTAAACCAAATGATATTCTTGTCGGCAAGGTAACGCCTAAAGGTGAAACCCAGCTGACAGCAGAAGAGAAACTGTTGCGCGCAATTTTCGGTGAGAAAGCGTCTGATGTTAAAGACACTTCATTACGCGTGCCGTCCGGTATGGAAGGTACGGTGATTGGTGTGCAGGTGTTCACGCGTGATGGTGTGGAAAAAGATAAACGCGCACTTGAAATCGAAGAAATGGAAATCGCGCAGGTGAAGAAAGATGTTGATGCCCAATGGCATATCATCGAAGAAGATCTGTTCGATCGTATGGAGCACCTGATGGTGGGCAAGCAGGCAGCTGGCGGTCCGAATGGTTTGAAAGCAGGCGCCAAAATAACAAAATCCTATCTTGAAGAGCTCGAGCGCAAGAAGTGGGCTGAGATTCGTCTCAAGAACGAACAGGCAAATGCGCAGATGGAGATGCTTGCCAGGCAGTTGAAAGATCAGCGTAAGCGCCTCGATGATCTGTTCGATGAGAAGAAAGGCAAACTTACAGCGGGCGATGATCTTGCGCCAGGTGTACTCAAGATGGTCAAGGTATATATGGCTGTTAAACGCCGCATGCAGCCTGGTGACAAGATGGCCGGCCGCCACGGCAACAAGGGTGTCATCGCCAAGATTATGCCGGTAGAGGACATGCCGTTCCTCGAAGACGGCAGGAGCCTTGACATATTGCTGAATCCTCTGGGTGTTCCGAGCCGAATGAATGTTGGCCAGATTCTTGAGACGCATCTCGGCTGGGTGGCGAAGGTGCTGGGCTTTAACGCTATTACGC
>DAOWLL010000315.1 GCA_030641945.1 Gammaproteobacteria bacterium
GTATCAGGTAGATCATTCTGCCGGATGTATACCTGAGTGTTTTTCTGACTTGCTTCATCCAGCGTGGTAGCAGGGGTTCGAGTATGTCTTCTGCTTGTCCTTCAATGATCAGGCCGACACGAAGCCAGGCATCGTCACCGCTGCGTGTTTTTTCGTGTTCGACATTGTTCTTATTTAGAATTCCATTCGCTTTCCACTCAAAAGACACGCTACGGAAACTTTTGATTTCGTCGAGGGCAAGCAGAAGAAAGGATGCGCTTTTATTTACCTCAAAATGAATAGCATCTTCGCTGAATGTAACGATGTTTGGTTTGATGCGTTTGAAATGAATATGCTGAAAATTGTGTTTATCGAGAATAATTTGTTCAGCATTCAGCTGAACACTCACCAACAGCAGCGGCAGCGGCAGCAATGAAAACTTTGTTAGCATGCGCTTCAGGTCTCGCAGAGATAATATATAATTGATCAGAGGCTCCTTAGATTAAAGTTCCTATCGATAAATTATTTTGCGCAGTTTCTTCACCAGTGCTTCCTTGTCATTCTTGTTTAAAAAAGAACCCAGTTCGAGCTCCTTGCCGTGTGATCGAATCACGACCTGATCGGGGTGGCCTCTGTGCCTGTGCTTGCGGACAAATATTTTCGCCCAGGATCTGTGGTATTCCCATGATTTCTCGGCAAAGGTCCGCCCCTGCTCGATGATGACCTTGTCAGGGCTGAATTTAATGACTTCTGTCTGAATGTTTGACTGCGCGCACAGGTAGAGGCAGGCCAGCAGGGCAAGGACTTCCATGCCTGAGAAGGGTGCGATTAGCCACAGACCTTGCAGCAGAAAGAAAGTTGAAATCAGTGTTGCGATCAGGGCCAGCGAAGCCACGACCGTCATATTAAATCGCCATGTGGCCGAATTGTTTGGCTTTAATATGATGATGCCGTTGCCAGTATCCGGATTGAATTCTGAGTACACCATGGATAAATAATATCACTCAGCTTTCACAAAAAAACCTGATCTATTTAATGGTTTTCAGCCCGGATTTTGTTGCAGAGATTCAGGTAATGTCTCTATGTATGCGCGTATCTCGTCACGCACGCGTCGATAATGCACCATTTTTTCCTCTTCGGTTTCTGCATCCTCAGCCAGTTTCGGTGGATCGTCAAAAGCCTTGTGAATAACAACGGCATTACCGCTGAAGATCGGGCAGTGCTCATCAGCATGGCCGCATACCGTGATGACGTAGTCGAATTCGATGTCAGAAAAGTCAGACACGTTGGTGCTCTGGTGGCTGGAAATATCGACACCTGCCTCTTTCATTGCGCGCACAGCAAAAGGATTCAGGCCGTGGGTTTCAATACCGGCAGAGTAGGGCTGCAGATCATCCGACTTGAGTGCACGCGCCCAGCCTTCGGCCATCTGGCTGCGGCAGGAGTTTCCGGTGCATAAAAACAGAATTTTCAACTTCGAGCCAGCGGACATATTAGACGCCTTGTGGGTTTAAAGATTGTGCTTTTTCAGACGATACAGGAAGGCGTCGCGTGACAGGCCAAGCAGGCGGGCTGCTTCGCTTTTGTTCCCGTTGGCATATGCAAGCGCCTGTTGTATCAGGTCAATTTCAAGTGACTCCATGTTGATGCCTTCTTGTGGCAGCTCAAAGCCCGTACCGCTGCCTGGCTTTGCCGTGACCGCAGTCATGTCCAGTGGCAGGTGTTCGGATTTAATGCTTTGACCTGGCAGCATGGCAGTCACATGCTCACACACATTGCGCAATTCGCGAATATTGCCGGGCCAGTTATACTTCTTCAGCATTTCCAGCGCCTCCGGTGTCAGTTCTGGCGGCTTTGACTGGGTGCGTGCGGCAGCCTGTTGCAGAAAGTGTTCGGCGAGTTCAGCAATGTCCCGTTTACGCTGGCGCAATGGCGGTAACTGTATGGGTACGATATTGAGCCTGTAGAACAGATCCTTCCTGAAGTGGCCGCTGTCGACCATACTCATCAGGTTGCGGTTGGTCGCTGCAATAATTCGTACATCGACGTATTCGACTTCAGCGGAACCGAGTCGCTGGCTTTCGCCATGTTCAATAAAACGCAGCAGTTTTGCCTGTATAGATAGTGGAAGCTCGCCAATTTCATCCAGAAACAGGGTGCCTTGATGTGCTCTTTGCACATAGCCTTCCTTGCGTTCATGGGCGCCGGTAAATGCGCCGGGCTCATGGCCGAATAATAATGACTCAACCAGTTCGACAGGCAGGGCTGCACAGTTAACGATGATAAAAGCATCATTTGCGCGCGCACTTGAAGCCTGTATTTCCTGTGCAAGCAGTTCCTTGCCGGTGCCGGTTTCTCCCTCAATCAGGATATGTACATCGGTGGCTGCGGCAATCTGGGCTGTACGTATTACAGCCTCCATCACGGGTGAGCGGCCCAGCAATGACTTAAACGCCTTTTTGTCCTGCACAGGCAACATTAGTGATGGTTGTGCCCATGCATTTGATCACCCATAGGTATAAACAGGCTGCCAATGGCCATTGCGACAATGAGCAGGCCGACGACCTGACGCGCAGTGGGAGAGCGGGCAAAGCGTGTTAACCAGGAGGTCATAAAACCGGTTGCAAGCAGAGTCGGCATCGTGCCCAGACCAAAGGCGAGCATGGTTAATGCGCCCTGGATGGCATTTCCTGCGGTGAGTGCCCAGAGTAATACAAAATACACCAGGCCGCATGGCAGCCAACCCCAGATGAGACCATAAGCCAGTGCCTTGGGCAGGGAGGCTACAGGTAATAATTTGCGGCCGACAGGTTCCAGCTTCTTCCACACCGGAATGCCGATTTTTTCAACGATGGCGAGTTGTGGCAGCCAACCAGCGAGGTAGAGGCCAATCGCAACCATCATGGCAACGCCGATTGCGCGAAGGATGGCGTGGCCCTGGTCAAATCCGGCAGATGCCAGTACCCCGGTGCCTATGGCGCCGGCGACCAGGCCTGCAAAGCTGTAGCTTAATATGCGTCCAGTGTTGTAGGTGGTAATGAACATGAGCATGCGCGGTTTATTGTTTCGAATTTCTGCGGGAAGGCTCAGGCTGAGCGCACCAATGATACCGCCGCACATGCCGACGCAATGTATTGTACTGAACAGTCCCAGCAGAAATGCTGAGGTATAAGTAAGAGGATTTTCCATATTAAATACCAGCCAACAGGCTGGTTAAATTGCCGGCGCGCAAATTTAACACAGTGACAGCTGTATATGAATGCTAACCTTGCGTCTGCTGGTCCATGTGGTGATGACCGCCATGATCACTATCAACATGACCCTGTTTATGTCCGCCCATGGGCATCAACAGGATGCCAACAGCCATGGCGATAACGAGCGCTCCCACCACCTGGCGTGTCATTTTCGACTGGGTAAAACGTTTCAGCCATGACATGGCAAGTCCAGCGGCGAGCAGTGAGGGCAGGGTGCCCAGGCCAAATGCAGCCATGGTCAGCGCCCATACCAGCACAAAATAGACCATGCCGCAGGGCAGCCAGCCCCACACCAGCCCA
>DAOWLL010000492.1 GCA_030641945.1 Gammaproteobacteria bacterium
CTACTCACTGTATTTGAGGAAGACCCATTATTTTTTATTACATCTTTTGAAGGACAATTTTATCCCGGGTTTATCCTGCCTTGATTTTCGATTTCTTTTTGCTTCATCTGATCCTCATATAACCGGTCAAATTTAGCAGCAGTAAAGCAGTTCATCCTTTTGTTTTTCCCACTTGGGCGCGTTTTTATAAGGGCCCTCAAAAACTTTAGTAAAATAGTCACCTGTCATCAGCACCATCTCCTGCCCGGGCACATTCCTGGATACCAAGAAACAATGCTCAGCACGCAAGGCATACGGATCAAGAGATAATACAATAAACTGATCCATGTTTTGCGCATGCGCTTTTTCTATTGCTTCAAATGTTTTAGGAGAAAAGATAAATAGGCCGCCTAAAGGCGTGGGATTTCATATCCCCTATTGAAGACATTTAAAACCCTCCGCCCCAGCGATATTGCCACGCAATGCCGAGTGAATCATAGTCGGTACCGGTACGGGTACTGACGCCGCTGTTGCCAAACAATTTAATGGAATGGTGGCGGTTGACTGGTAAAGCTATGGTGAAGCCGGTACGCCAGTTCTGCTGTAGATCAGCGTTGCTGACACCATTAATCGTTGTGCGGCCACCCGTGTAATAGGTAGCGCCAACACTGACCCATATATGCCGGGGAAAGGCATAAACAACATGGCCCTGCAAAGAATATATGGGGTCCTGCTGGCGGGTTTTACCGTTATCAAATTCATCGTTATCGGTATAAAAGATTGCCGCCGCGGCGGCTTCGATCGTCCAGCGACCGATTGCCTGGGAGATGCCTATCTCAGGTTTAAATGACCAGCGATTTGTACCGATATTGAGAAGCTTGTCATTTTCGTATACACCGAGAGGTGCGGTGAGTTTGAAAGCCAGACCGATAATCATATCTTGCTGGTAGTCCTTGAACTCCTCGAAGGATAACGCAGGGGCACCATAAAGATTGATCGTAAAATAAAACGCAGGGTCGGCCAGGCCCTGGTCTTCACGCGTCCGGAATTCACCCTCGACATAACCGTTAGCATCCAGTCCGGCAAATGGCAGCAATACCCCTACTTTGGCGGACTTGTCAGCGATATCCAGCGTATGCACGTAACCTAACAGTCCCATATTTACATTCGCATCAGCATCTGTAATTGGCACAGTGGGATCAAACAACAAGCCCCCTTGCGAATACTGGTAACCGACGAGAAGAAAATTCATGCCTACCGGTGTATTACTGTACGCACGAGGCTCCAGGTCCTGGGCGTGGACGTTAAAGGCCGTAATGATCAAACCGAACGCCGTGACGGCGAGCATGTAAGATGATTTACCTATGGTGCTCTGGAGTTTCAGTTGCATATGTAGAGAAACGTTGCAGTAGTAAACAGTGGCAGACCACAGTCACGGCATCAGAGCGGCCACACCCATAAGAGTACGGGTATGCTCACTGCTACCACAATGACTTCCAGCAACAGACCCAGACGCCAGTAATCACCAAAGCGAAAGCCGCCCGGCCCCAGGATGAGCGTATTGTTCTGATGGCCAATCGGTGTCAGGAATGCGCAGGAGGCCCCCACCGCGATGGCCATCAGAAAAGCATCTGCATTCACACCGAGTTGAGCCGCCGTGCTGATCGCAATCGGGCACATCACTGCCGCGGTGGCGGCATTGTTCACCAGGTCAGACAGGAACATGGTAACCACCATCAGTGCTACCAGTCCGATGATGGCGTTCCCCTGAGTCACGTTATCCAGCAGGAAGTTCGCGATCATATCGGCGGTGCCGGTCGTGGCTACGGCATCGGCAACCGGAAGCATCGCCGCCAGCAGCACGATCACCGGCCAGTCTATCTTCGTGTATAGAGAACGCAGCGGAACGATACCCAGGGCTATATAGGCAGCCACCGCGATAGCGAACAGAATCGCAACGGGAAACAGTCCAAAGGCAGCAGCACCAACTGCAGCTGCCATGATAAGCGCAGCGGTCAGCGCCTGGCCTTTTTTAGGAACCCGGATATCACGTGCAGCCAGCGGCAAACAGCCGAACATTGAGGCGAAGCCTGAAATCGCCTCGGGCGCACCCTGCATCAGCAGCACATCGCCTGCCTGTATCGGAATCGATCGCAAGCGCCGTATCGAGCGGCGCCCCTGCCGTGATATAGCCAGC
>DAOWLL010000059.1 GCA_030641945.1 Gammaproteobacteria bacterium
GCTCTGGTTTTTTGACTGCCATTTTGATGGTGATCCCGTGATGCCGGGATGCCTCGGGCTCGATGCCATGTGGCAACTTGTTGGCTTTTACCTGGGCTGGCTGGATTATCCTGGACGTGGACGCGCACTCGGCGTAGGTGAAGTAAAATTTCCCGGCCAGGTTTTACCATCAGCCAAAACTGTACGCTATCAGATTAATATCAGAAGGGTCATTGCCAGGGACCTGGTGCTTGGTATCGCTGATGGCGAGTTATCCGTTGATGACCGGGTTATTTACACCGCCAAGAACCTGAGAGTAGGATTATTTACCTCTACCGATAATTTCTAGAAACATTAGAGATAGTTATGAAACGTGTTGTTGTTACTGGTTATGGTATCGTTTCCTGCCTGGGAAATGACAGAAATGCTGTACTTGATTCCCTCAAACAAGGCCGCTCTGGTATAAAGTTCCAGCAGAATTATGTTGATATGGGCATGCGCAGCCATGTTGCTGGCAGTATTGATATCGATATTGACGCCTTCATCGATCGCAAGGTAAAGCGTTTTATGGGCAACTCGGCTGCCTATGCCTATATTTCCATGCAACAGGCTATTGATCATGCCGGTCTGAGCGATGACATGGTTTCTAATACACGTACAGGTATTATCATGGGCTCAGGCGGAGGTTCATCCTCAAACCAGGTCGAAGCCGCCGATATTCTGCGCAACAAGGGTCTGCGTCGCGTCGGCCCCTACATGGTGCCAAGAACCATGAGCAGCACGGTATCTGCCTGTCTGGCAACACCATTCCATATCAAGGGTGTGAACTATTCAATAAGCTCTGCCTGCGCCACCAGCACACACTGCGTCGGCAATGCCTATGAGCTGATCCAGATGGGCAAGCAGGACATTATCTTCGCCGGTGGCGGTGAAGAAGAGCACTGGTCACTGAGCATGATGTTCGATGCTATGGGTGCATTGTCAACCAGGCACAATGAAACCCCGGAAAAAGCATCACGGCCCTACGATACAGACCGCGACGGTTTTGTTATTGCCGGCGGTGGCGGGACCATGGTTGTTGAAGAACTCGATCATGCACTGCACCGGGGCGCCAACATCATTGCTGAAATTGTTGGCTATGGCGCCACCTCGGATGGCGTAGACATGGTCGCACCATCAGGTGAAGGCGCTGTTCGTTGCATGAAAATGGCCACCGAACATCTTGACCAGCCACTCGACTATATCAACACGCACGGCACCAGCACACCTGTCGGTGATACCCGGGAGCTGGAGGCAATTCGCGAAACCTTTGGCGACAACATTCCTCCGATCAGCTCGAGCAAGTCTCTCGCAGGGCATTCACTTGGCGCCTCAGGCGTACAGGAGACGATTTACAGCCTGCTGATGGTCGAAAACAGCTTTATCCAGGCTTCAGCGAATATCGACAAGCTGGACAAAGCAGCTAAAGACATGCCTATTGTTACCGAAACAAGAGACAATGTGGAATTGAACACTGTCATGTCAAACAACTTCGGCTTTGGCGGCACAAACGCCTGCCTGGTACTGCAGAAATACAAAGGCTAGGCCAGGGCACAAGCAGCATACACCCTGCTGCATAGCGCCGCTTTAACCGCAAATTCCCCTTGCAAGTGCTACAATCTGATTAGCACGCGCCAATATCGCGAAGAGGGAGTTATGTATAAAAAAATAATTATTCTAGCCGGGCTGATGTTTCCTGCCATGGCAATGGCCGACCGTCCTGCTATGTCAGAACGTTATGACGAGCCCGAACAAGCTGAAGTTATCGTAGAAGAAATTGCCACGGAAGAAGTCATAGTAGAAGAAGTCGTGGTAAAACAGGTCACCGGTGATGTACTCGAAATGCAGCCGGGTGAAATCATCATCAATCCACTCGATTTTCCGAGACGCGGCATGTCGATGGACAAGGTTCAGAATGAACTGGGCCGACCTGTTGAAATCTCACCGACCATTGGTGAACCCCCAATCACCAGCTGGACATATCCAGACCGCGTTGTATTTTTTGAATATTCCAGAGTTATCCACGTGGTGGGAAAACGCTGAGCTCAATAGCATTTTCATTACAAGATACACCTCTCCAGAAGCTTGAATCATGCCTGCTTGAAAAAGCAGGCATTTCTTTACATGTTAAACGTGAAGATCTTGCCGATGCCTATATTGGCGGCAACAAGTGGCGCAAGCTCAAGTACAACCTGATACAGGCCAGAGAACAAAACAACAACACACTGCTCACGTTTGGCGGTGCCTGGTCAAACCACATCTATGCAACTGCTGCCGCAGGAAAACGTTTCGGCTTCAACACCATTGGTATCATCAGGGGTGAAGCGCATGACAAATTAAATCCCACCCTTCAATTTGCACGTGACTGCGGCATGCAGCTTGAGTATGTGGATCGTGAAACTTATCGCAATAAAACCTCAACTGTTTTTATAGAAAAACTACATGAACGCCATGGTGATTTTTATCTGCTGCCGGAAGGTGGCAGCAATCGACTGGCCTTGAAGGGCTGTGCAGAAATAGTCACAGATATTGTTACACCTTTTGATATTATTACTGTTGCCTGCGGTACAGGCGCAACACTTGCCGGTATCGTAACCGCGTTAAGCACAGATCAACACGCTATTGGTTTTGCCGTGCTCAAAGGTGCCGATTTCCTGAATAGAGATGTTTGCAAAATGCTCGTTGAAAGCGGTCATCAATCGTCACACAACTGGCACATTGAATGTAACTATCATTTTGGTGGCTACGCAAAAACCTCACCCGAGCTGTTTGCTTTCATCAGGCAGTTTAAATCAGATTTTGGCATTGAACTGGATGCGGTATACACAGGCAAGATGTTTTTCGGTTTGTTTGATCTCATCAGCAAGGGCACGTTTGACCGAGGCACACGCATAGTTGCAATTCATACCGGCGGCGTTCAGGGTAATGCAGGATTTCCTGAATTGACAGCTGATTAATCATAGAACCTATTGCACGGTTATAAACGGCAGGATTCACCGCAAAGACGCAGAGGGCGCAAAGGAAATCTTTTGTTTGTATGTTTTGAAGGTTGTTTAGGTGCAATAGCTCGGGTTTAATCTGACACATTATAAAATAACTTTTTGATTGGTCTTACAATTAACTTCTGAGATGAATAACTCAAAACACCCTAAAAGCAGACCTACAAGATTATTAGTTTAACTTCCGCCACCCTTTATAGTCACTCGCTATATGCACATGTTTGACTGGTGACACCACAAATCAGATGTCTGGGAAATAGGCTTGAAGGAGAAGAACCGATCAAAATGAGACCGTCAGATAAGATTTTACTACCTGTTAATTAGGTATACTGTCCCCGGAATTCTATCCCCGGAATTCCGGGGAATAATTATTCACGTATATAACGAAAAAGCCCTCACAGTTCAAACTGGCGAGGGCTAATGTTCAAATAAAATTAATTGTTTTTATTTGATCTTGCGACGGGTTAGCCCAAGCACCAAAAGACCTAAACCGATCAAAGCGAGTACTGATGGCTCAGGGACAGATGTTAACGTACCGCTATATAATAAACCGAAAGGGTTGGCGCTGTTGCTTGTACCAGTACCGACCTGGAATACATCAAAACTTAATGTATTCATTCCTGACAAAGCGAATGTGTATGAAATCATGCCATTCTCGCCGGGTTCACAACCAATAGCCCCATTAGCGCAAATGCTCTGTGTGAAATTTGGACTAAACAGCGAAGTACCATTGAGAAATACCTCGGCAGTATCGTCGGCCCAAACATCCAGATACAGCATGTCGCCAACGTTTGCAAAGAAAGTCTCGGTGACAGTAAATACTGATGTCGTGCCATCAAGAGGTGCGAGTGTGGTGCCACTAACGCCCGTATCAGCGTAGGAAATCCACTCAGCACCATTGCCATTCGGGTTATTTGTCTGCCAAGCACTATGAACACTGATTGTTTGAACGGCGCATGTTCCTGGACTGAGTGTTGCTCCATAAGTACATGTCTCTGTACCATCGCCGGAAATTATCAATGTTGCCAAAGCATGGACGTTTATGCCGATTATCAATACGAGTGTTGTCAAAATTTTATTAATAAACTTCATAACTTTGTTCCCTTGGTAGAAGCGTAAATAAACTCTATTAGAAAGTATGCAAAGTACATGCCATATATATAACACTCTGTTTTTTATATAATTTTTAATAAGGTAAATTAGTAACTGTAAATATTACGGACACCTTTCCACTGTAATTTTAGGCAATTATTGAATGTTTCTTATGGATCGAAAGCCATCGTACAGTCATTTCAGAGGCTTTTTGACCAGTATTTCTAGTGTTAATATTTGCGACAGATGTTTGAATAACTATTAAGGGTCGGTTTTTCTACTTCAGATATGATTCTCGAAGATCCATTACCGCAAATTTTACAGAAATCTTGATAACAAACCTTCAAAAATTTGTATCGACAGCGAATATCCGACCCATAACTGCCTGTTAGAGAATGCTAATGAAGGACTGCTTTTGAGGTTCGATTGTGAATGCTTGTTAAATAGATTAAACAGCCAGTAGATGCTATTACTCTGTACCTACATGCTGAGCGTCATGAAGCTATTTAGCAGGATGCTCTATCGCCAAAACCCTGGCATCCCGGACCGAGTCGGCAGTGCTTATGTAATATTATCAGCGCCATGGCATTGAGACTCTTTAGGTTTGCACTCTGGTCATGCTACGAATCAATCAGTCTGAATGGTTGCATTGTGTAGGAAACAGTTGGTGTGTTTTTCCACTGATATAATAATATAAGAGTCCAAGCCACTCATGCGATGCCAATATCAGATGATTTGCATGTTCTATTAAACCAAATCCAGGCTGGTATAGTTTTGAGGGTAATGTCTTGTGATCGACTGGGTAAGGTATAACTTTCCAGTTTTGCTGGCAAAAAACACCCATGGCTCTGGGCATATGATATGCGGTGGTTATCATCAGCCAGGTTTCATTCGATTGAGGACTGACCAGTTGCCTGGAATAATTTGCATTCTCTGCTGTGTTCCTGGCTTTATTTTCTATTAGTAATCGTTCTGGTGAAATACCAGATTTTAAAAAATAAGTTTCAGCTATTTGAGCTTCTGTTGGCTTATCCTCATCTGTGTCTGCATTTCCGCCGCTGAATACTAGCCTAGCACTAGGAAAAAGTTGAGCCAGCTGTATAAAACTACTTAAGCGCTCATGAAACTGATTAGTTTCAAGTTGTTGCCATTCGACACTCCGATCGGGAATAACCGACCCGCCTAATACAATAATGCCATCTACCTGTTCAGGTAAGTCAGGATTGTGTTGGAAGCGGCTCTCCAGCGGGTAGAGCATCCAGTCACCGACTGAAAAAAAGCTTAAAAACAGAGTGCAAAATACTAGTAAACCTAACAGTAAGGTTGCTTTTTTCGTCTGCCTCAAAAGGAATAATAACAGGCAGAGTGTTAATAAAATAACGAAAACACTGTCTGGTGATATCACAGCCCAGATGTATTTAGATAAATAAAAAAAGATATCATCCATTTGTGATAGTCAACTCGTTCAAGTTGTACTCAGATTTATGAATTTTATTCGGGATTCTCATTTAATTCCTCTGCTCACCTTCACAGCCCATCCATTGGTTATCGAATAGCAATAGATTCTCAACAGGGCATTAAGGTCTTTACACTGCAAACATTGCCTGTAGAAGAAGAAATATGCTGCTCTTGAGTTTCAATTATATGTCAGTTTTTGGCCGGAATTTCTCTGTCAGCACATTCAGCCAAAGGTCCGCCTTGCGGTGGAAGCCGACTTCCATAAGCCATCCCGCGAACAGCTATAAAGGGTCGGTTTTGGAAGTCGGGCCAAAACTACGCACGTCCGCTTACAGGTAGCTTGAGCCATTGCCGACTGTCAGGGTATATCGAAATCAGCATGGCAATCTGCCAGATAAAATCTGAGCTACTACAGTTTTAGGGCTGGCTGGCTCGCATGGCTGAATCGTTGCAGGCAAACTTCATACTTGCTGAAAAATATAATACTTCGTCACGTCCCGCACGTGTAGCATGCACACCAAACACATAATCTGTATTACCTTTGCGTCCTTTGCGTCTTTGCGGTGAATAAACAAGCTTATCAACACAAAAGTGCTCCCGGATTCAGCTGCGCTTCATCCAGGCCACATAAATGCTGATCAATAATCATCAAACAATAATTCATCCTCTAATTCTTTAGCCTTTTTTTCTTCTTCCATGCGTTCACGATGCGCCCGCGCCTGTTCGCGGAACTCTTCCAGCAGCTCGCCGGCAATCGCTTCAAAGTTATCAAATTCGGCTTTTACATTTTCGTCGATGAGGGTTTCATCGACTCGAATACCATCGAATCGAATGACATGGTTGGGTTGCAGCGTAAAGTTCTCTTTATACTCAATAAATTCACGCTGTATCTGCTGCTTGTAATCATCATATTCCTGACGCAAATCCTGTTGCTGTTGCAGCCTCTGCTGCTTGAAGACTTCGAACTCATCCAGCTCCTGCTGCCTGTGAATTTCAAAAGCAGGGCCCGGAGATTCAATATCGAGCAAGCCTTCTTGCAATGCCACACCCTGGCCGTTGTCATTATCATAAATAATAAAGGTCGTACCACGTATACCTAAAGTCGCAAACCTGGTTGTAACCTGGCGCGGCTCGCCAAAAACTTTGCTGAAGGTGAAATAGATTTTACCACCCAGGTGAGACAACCAGTTGCTCTTCACTACCTGCAAACTGCTGTTCTCGTCCAGAACGGACAGTGCCCCATCATTGAATCTTACGATTGCATTACCGCCTTCAGCAGTAACAATCGTATCCATTTCCCTGACAAGAAACCTGGACTCTTCAACTGTATGGCACTTGCCACTGGCATCAATGATATGCACTTCGCCATCAACCCTGATCACCTTGCCGCTGAATTCTTCAGCATAAGCACAGGCAGAGGATATCAATACGAGTATCGTTATTGTAGAAAGGAAGCGTTTGAATGCCTGTTGCAACATATGCCCGGTCAAGTGGTTTGCCTGCGATCTTCGATAATGTCGCAGTATAATGGAAACATAGACCGCCAGGGTTTGACGCAGTTCACATAAACGTTAATTCTTCAATCTACATAAGGCCCATGTTGAAAGATCGGCTCTCCATGGGGCTGTCCGAAACACAGCATTAGCCTGGAGGACGAATCACTGCTCACATTCACAGCAGTGATATCCTCCATGAATACCGCACTTCCCTGCTCTACAGCTTCGCCATTCACCTCGCACGAACCTTGAATGACATAAACAAACCCACGATAGCCCGCGGGTATTGCCTGTTCCAGTTCACCACCCGCATCAAGCTTCACATCAAGATAGACTACGGGCGTGTTCAGCCGCAAGGGTGAGCCTTCGCCTGAGAGCACACGTACAATACCATTGCTTATTTCGTGCTCTGGAACAGAGTCAGAATTGACCTGCTGGTAATCCGGCTCAAGCTGCTTTAGTCGAGATGGAAGGTTGACCCACATCTGGATACCACGTGTAGCACCCTCCGCTGATGGCATTTCTGAATGCACTATACCTTTACCCGCAGTGAAGCGCTGCAGGCCACCGCTGCTGACTGTCGAGTCATTGCCAAGGTTGTCTTTATGCTTAACTGAACCCTGAAATACATAAGTAATACCTTCAAAGCCGCGATGTGGATGATCGGGAAATCCGGCTCCAGCCGAAATCGTAAAATCGTCCCATAATACAAACGGATCAAAGTTCATGAAGGCTTGCACAGGAAACAGGCGATTCACCTCCGCACCATCACCTTCTGCTCCATTCACTGCACTGCGTATAAATGATTGCATGATTCTTTCACCCCCTGGCTTTGGCTGATTGCCGCGTCACATTGTCAGTAATTATATCGATAGAAAGAATTTTAAACCTATACCGATACGAGAAGGACAGCAATATCGCGCATCCTTACAATTGATTTATGGTGACAGTGAACATGCCGGGCC
>DAOWLL010000312.1 GCA_030641945.1 Gammaproteobacteria bacterium
ATGATCCGTCACCCGAACCCTCTCCCTGAGGGAGAGGGGGTAAAATCATAGGGTCAGACTCTTTGAAATCAAGCGAATCGAGGCGCCAGGCTCCATGTTTCCTCATAAACTTTTATCAGTGAGTCATTTGTTTGAATTAACGGTCTTTTGATGCCGATGATTCAAGGCGCTTGAGTACTCTTTCAATCTTTTCCATGTGCTCTTCGATTCTGCGAAGTCGTACAAGCTCTTCCTTTTCATCCCTGATGATTTCTTCTTCATCTTTTGCTAACAGGAATGCAGAAAAGCTGGCGGTAATCAGTGAGAACAGGCCAAGCCCAAACAGTATTAGCAGTCCACCGAAAATCTTGCCGGGTGCCGATGAGGGAACGATGTCGCCATAACCCACGGTGGTTACCGTCACCCAGGCCCACCAGAAGCCATCCCAGATGTTGTCAATTGCAGGGTCAATACCCGCAATCAGTATGCCTGAACCTATGATGATGAATAATGACACCAGCAAGGTAATCCCAAGCTGGTTTCTTGATAATATGCTGCGCACGGTTTTCGATATACCAAACAGCAAGGGCAGCACCAGGAACAGGCGCAGCGTTCGCAGGGCAACAATTTCGGTTTTCCCGTCCCACAGAACCGGCAAAGCGACGATGATGATAAACAAATTTAGCCAATTGGTTGATAGATATCGCCATTTATTATCAACAAGACTCGTCAGTAAAGCCGTCTCTAAAAGGAAAAAGCCCCAGACCAGCCAGTCCGTTATTACGTTTAAAACTGGCGGAAAAACGCCTTGTGCGGATGCATACCATTCTATGATAATCCATGTCGCTATCATGATCATCGGGAATTCGAATTTGCGTGCCCAATAACGTGCTCTTGCATTTTCAGTATGGGCAACACCTCTGAGGCCAATGAGTGCTCTATATTTTAACTTTTGCATATCGTTTCCTGGATTTTTCTATGTAGCATTGTAACCGTATAACTTTGATAGATAAAAACAGGTGCCTGGCACGGCTAAAACGGGCAGGTCCAACGTAATTTATAATTTCCAGAAGGGATCAACGCAGTTTTCTTACCCTGAACTTGCGACCTTTGATTTTGCCTTCTGATAATATCTTCAATGCCTGTTTAGCAATAGGGCGTTCCACAGCCACGTAAGCAAGGTTATCGAAAATATCAATTTTGCCGATTTGCTTACCCGGCAGATTGGTGTTTGCCGTTAACGCACCTAATATATCACCCGCACGAACCTTGTTTTTACGGCCACCATTAATACACAGCGTTACCATTGGCGGGCTCAGCCTGAAATTGTCCCGGGTTTTAAGTGACGTTGTTTTATCGATTCTGACAGGGCACTTTTGATATTCTTCTATCGCATTGACCTTGGCTGCCTCGGAGGCCATGAACACACTCAGCGCAAGGCCTTCATTACCCGCACGTCCGGTGCGCCCGATGCGGTGAATATGTATTTGCGGATCCGGTGATAACTCGAAGTTAATGACGGCCTGTAAATCTTTAATATCCAGTCCACGTGCCGCCACATCCGTTGCTATAAGAATCGAACTGCTTTTATTGGCGAACTGTACTAACACCTGGTCACGTTCTTTTTGTTCAAGATCACCGTGCAAGGCCAGTGCATGGAAACCCTGTTGCCATAATGTTTCTGCCAGTTCCTGGCATTGTTGTTTTCGATTACAAAACACCACGCTGGACTCAGGCCGATAATGCTGCAGCAGGGCAACCAGTGTTGTTGTTCTTTCGCCTTTTTGTATTTCGTAGAAAACCTGTTTTATTATTGTATTGTCATGCAGGCTTTGCACACGAATATCGATGGGATCGTTCTGGATGGCATCACTGATGCCTTTTATTTCATCCGGGTAGGTGGCAGAAAATAACAGGGTTTGTCTTTGACGCGGCGTTATATCAATAATGCGCATAATGTCTTCATGAAAACCCATATCCAGCATGCGGTCGGCCTCATCCAGCACCAGCATTTTTAATCCAGCCAGCTTTAACGTATCTTTCTGCAGATGCTTCAATATTCGCCCCGGCGTGCCTACGACGACATGTGGGTTACGCTCCAGTGAGGCCAGTTGCGGGCCTATCGGTTTGCCGCCGCACAAAGTGAGAATATTGGTATTGGGTATCGCACGCGCCAGGCGTCGAATTTCTTTGCTTACCTGTTCGGCCAGTTCACGCGTTGGGCAAAGTACCAGTGCCTGTGTTCGGTAAGTTTGTGGCTCCAGTTTGTGCAGTATGCCGATGGCAAATGCAGCCGTTTTGCCACTGCCCGTTTTTGCCTGTGCCAGTAAATCTTTACCTTTTAGAATAGCGGGCAGACTTTGTGCCTGTATCGGAGTCATTACCTCATACTCGAGTGACTGGATATTGGCTAAAAGCTCAGGCGTTAAGGCTAGTGATGAGAAGGCTGTTGTAGTCACGTGGATAGTTTTTGTTGGTGATCCTGGTTAGCTTAGCAATAAATCATGGTGGGCGGCCGCCCTGGAGACCGACACTCATCCCCCCGATCACGCAATACTCCGGCTCGGTCTGAAAACCGTTGAGGCCGGTGTCCACCGGCAGGCCGACAGACGGTGGGGCCGGCAAGGTGGCCAGTGTCTACAACGCGGGCATGGCAGTCGACAGCAAACAATTGGGTACCTTCCTTATTATGAGTCCCAGAAGAATAAAAGTCCTTTTTCCGAAAGTCCAATACAATTAAGTGAAAAGCAGATCAATAAGCCTCTATTCACACACAACATCATTCGAGTCTTTTGCGGGGTCGTGTAGCGGCAGGCGGATAGAACCTCTGTGTTCTCTGTGTCTCTGTGGCAATCTTTTAGAATTTTCTACCAACTTGATGAATGGTGAATTTGATGTGTGCATTCTAGTCAAGAAAAAGGCCCTGCATCGTTAGATGCAGGGCCTTGCTAAGGCTTCTATGCGAAATCAATTAAGCAATAATGTATTTAGCTAGTGTTGGATCTGCCTTCATCACTTCTTCGATTGAAGCAATCATTTCATTTGCAGTCACATCTTCACTTGGGAAAATGACAGCGAAGTTTTCATGCATGACATTTGCGAAAGTATCGCGGTCAGTCGGTTCAACACCGTAAAGCACTGCTACAGTGTTCATGGCATCGCCTTCACCACGCGCGACATCTTCAGAAAACTCGTTCATGATGGCGCTGACAGCACTGGCGCCACCGTATCCCAGGGTGCCGGAAGTACTACAGCCATTGGTACCGGTTGTCATGCCAAATGTGTTGTTGCCAAGAAATGCGTTGGTGATACCGGCCAGTACGTGGGTCGCTGTACCGCTCTGGCCTTTGAACAGTGCATTACCCCAACCACAACCACCATCGCCGCCAGCTGCGCCAGCCATAGCGACTGATGAAGCTGAAAGTAGTGCTAAACCTGCAATTATTCTTTTCATTCATTAACTCCTGATAATTATTTTGATTGATTGTTCTACTGATAAAATCAGTCGTGATATTAGTTAATTCATAAGTGCTATGCAAGTTTGATTATTGGGTATTCTCGGTGTGTAAT
>DAOWLL010000554.1 GCA_030641945.1 Gammaproteobacteria bacterium
AAATTACATAATCATAAGAAATGACAGGTAAAACAATCCCATTTAATTTTTCTCTGCGCCCTTTGCGCCTCAGCGTCTTTGCGTTGAATCTAAATAATAAATAATCAGAGTCTTATTCAATTATGACCGATCAATCTGAAATTGATTTCGAAGGTATCGAACGACAACCGCTGGCCGAGTTTACCGAGAAGGCATACCTGGATTATTCCATGTACGTTATTCTCGACCGTGCATTGCCCTTTATTGGCGATGGCCTCAAGCCGGTTCAGCGACGCATTGTATATGCGATGTCAGAACTGGGACTGGGTGCTCCATCCAAGCACAAAAAATCGGCTCGAACGGTTGGTGATGTGCTTGGTAAGTATCACCCGCACGGCGATAGCGCCTGCTACGAGGCCATGGTGCTGATGGCGCAGCCATTCTCCTATCGTTATCCGCTGGTTGATGGTCAGGGAAACTGGGGTTCTCCCGATGACCCCAAGTCTTTTGCTGCTATGCGTTATACGGAATCGCGGCTCGCGCCTTATGCAGAAGTGCTGTTGCGTGAACTGGGGCAGGGCACGGTCAACTGGGTGCCCAATTTTGATGGATCTATGCAGGAGCCGGAAACCTTGCCTGCGCGATTGCCTAATGTATTGCTCAATGGCGGAACAGGTATCGCCGTGGGTATGGCTACGGATATTCTGCCGCATAATCTCAATGAAGTAGCCAGTGCGTGCATACGCTTACTGGAACAGCCAAAGTCTACGCTCGAAGACATTTGCGAGCACATTAAGGGCCCCGATTTTCCTACTGAAGCTGAAATCATCACGCCGCGTGAAGAAATTCTGCAAGCCTATCGAACAGGACATGGGAATATTCGTCAGCGTGCAATCTATGAGGCTGAAGGCAGCGATATCGTTATCACAGCATTGCCTTACCAGGTGTCCGGCAACAAGGTTATTGAGCAGATTGCGCAGCAAATGATTACCAAGAAGCTGCCCATGGTTGAAGACCTGCGTGATGAATCTGACCATGAAAACCCGACACGCATCGTGATTGTGCCGCGCTCAAATCGCGTCAACAAAGATGAGCTGATGAATCACCTGTTCGCAACGACTGGTCTTGAACGTAGTTATCGCGTCAACATGAACATGATCGGTATCGACGGCCGTCCCCAGGTCAAGGATCTGCTTTCGTTGTTGAATGAGTGGGTCAAATTCCGCAGTGTAACTGTAAGACGTCGTTTGCAATGGCGTCTTGATAAGGTCAACAAACGCCTGCATATCCTTGATGGCTTATTAATTGCCTATCTCAACATCGACGAAGTTATTGCCATCATACGTGAAAACGACAAACCCAAGCCGGTATTGATGAAACGCTTCAGCATCAGTGACGATCAGGCTGAAGCTGTTCTTGAATTGAAATTACGCCACCTGGCCAGGCTTGAAGAAATGAAGATTCGTGGTGAGCAGGATGAGTTGTCAGTAGAACGTGACGGCCTGGATAAAATCCTGGCATCAGCGCGTCGTTTAAAGACATTGATACGCAAGGAAATAATGGATGATGCCGAGAAGTATGGTGATGAGCGCCGCTCTCCGATTATTGAACGTGGCGCTGCGCAGGCTATGAGTGAAACCGCGCTTATTTCCAGTGAAGCGATTACCGTTGTATTGTCGAAGAAGGGTTGGGCGCGTGCGGCCAAGGGGCATGAAATCGATGTGTCTAAACTCAATTACAAATCAGGTGATGAATACCAGGCTTCGGCTGCAGGGAAGAGTAACCAGCTGGCTGTTTTTCTGGATTCAAGCGGGCGTGCCTATACCTTGCCGGCTCATAAGCTGCCTTCAGCAAGAGGCCAGGGCGATCCGCTGACCAGTCATTTCACATTGCCCATGGGTGCTTCATTTGTTTCGGTGATGATCGGTGA
>DAOWLL010000165.1 GCA_030641945.1 Gammaproteobacteria bacterium
CCAGATCGCATTAATCGCGTGGTGCAATACGCTTCGCTATTGCACCCTACGTCTCTAGAACACACAAGTTCCCTCTGCGTCCTCTGAGCTTCAGCGGTTACAAAAAGAAATCTTTTGCGCTCTTTGCGTGTTTTGCGGCAAATATAAAGGCCATTCTTATTTCTGGTTGCCCAGAATCTGATCCATCAGCTGCTGTTGCTCCAGCTGTTTCTGATTCATGCCATCTGCCAGAGAAGAAGTCGTATCAAGCAAATCCTTCATGCCGCCTGGCGTATACGGGTTACCCGTCTTCATCACAGTAGGCCCACTGCGTTTCTGTTCCGGCTCGTCTTCCACAACCTCGACCGCTTTAACGATATTTGTATTTGGTGTCAGCTCAATTAATTCAGCCTGCTGGGTTTGAGGCGGTGGTGTATTGGTGAACTGCATGATACCGTGCTCATCGCGCCATTTATATACCTGGACTTTTTCATCGGTGGTGACATTGGTGAGATTTTTTGGCGTCTTTGAGCGGTCATCAGACCCGCTAAAAATATCCAGGCCAAATCTTGCCGTTACACTACCGTCACCAATAAGAAACATCGGTATAATCGCGAGTACACACAACACGATAATCATAGAAATGATGGTCGATTTCATGAACGTATCGTCCTTTCGGGAGTCAAATTTTCCATATTTGTATTATGTAGCAAAAACATTGGATTTTTGCTCTGATATCAGCACATTATCGCGCTAATCCGGTGCTTGCCAGTAAGCAGGCTTGGAGGTAGAATGGCGCGCCTTTTTGAGATGTTTCCCTGTTGAACAGGGAGGAAATGAAAATGAAACCGGAAATCCACCCGGACTATAAAGACTTAAACGTGACATGCAGCTGTGGTAACAGCTTCCAGACACGTTCCACCCTTGGTAAAGACGAGTTACAGGTTGAAGTGTGCTCACAATGCCACCCGTTTTATACCGGAAAACAGAAAATTCTTGATTCTGCAGGCCAGATCGACAAGTTCCGCAAACGCTTCGGTGGCGGCAAGTCCTGATCGACCAGCGACTGATGCTGAATCTGAAAAAAGGCGCTTACTGGCGCCTTTTTTTATGCCTTGCTTGCATCTTTCCAGCATCAGCTCATGCTGAAACAGCCTGCCCCGCCCGCCAGCAGGTCGAACTCGCCCAGGTCAGATACGTACATGATGGTGATACCGTTCATCTCGAAGACGGCCGAAAAGTACGCTTGATCGGCATTAACACACCTGAACTCGCAGGTGATGATATGCCCGACCAGGCCTATGCCCGGGAAGCGCGTGAGCTATTAAAAGCGGCCATTTCCTCCCATGGTAATCGCGTTGGCCTGGTCTATGGTGCTGAACGGCATGACCGTTACAAACGCACACTGGCCCACCTGTTTACGCCCGATGGCGAAAATTTACAGGCACGCCTGCTGTTGCAGGGCCTGGCTGCAGCCATTGCACATCCACCCAATGTCGCTTTTTCCGAGTGTTATGCCCGGCAGGAACAAACTGCACGCTGCGAGGGCGCCGGGATCTGGTTGAACCCAGAGCAGGCCGTTATAAAAGCTGCCGACCTCGATGCTGGAAGCAGGGGTTTTCACCTGGTTACGGGTAAAGTCGAGCATATCAGCCAGACAGGCAAAGGCGTCTGGATCTTTATGTCAGAACTCATGCTTGGCATTCACAGTGAGAATCTGCCTTATTTCGACCAGGCAAAGCTACTTTCTTTGAGTGGAAAGCAGCTGACGGTACGGGGATGGCTGCAACCAGGAAGCAGTAATCAGGCAAAAAGAAAATTTCGCCATGGCAGAACGGTCAAACACTACATGCGCGTGCGTCACCCGTCAGCGATCGAAATAAATCCGTTGGGTGATGAAACGAAATGTTAGAATATCAGCCTTTGTTAATATACAAGACCCGCCCTGAAGGCAGGAAACTGGATGTCATCACGTTACAAACAACAGGCACTTGATTATCATGCCGGCCCGAGGCCGGGGAAAGTCGGCACCCAGATCACTAAACCCTGCATCACCCAGCATGACCTTTCACTCGCTTATACGCCGGGTGTCGCCGAACCTTGCCTGGCAATCGCCCGCGACCATAGCGCAGTCTATGATTACACCACAAAAGGCAACCTGGTCGCCGTCATCTCTAACGGCACTGCCGTTCTGGGCCTGGGTGACATCGGGCCCGCAGCCAGTAAACCGGTGATGGAAGGCAAGGCTGTATTGTTCAAGGCTTTTGCCGATATTGATGTCTTCGATATCGAGGTCAATACAAATAATCCGCATGAGTTTATCGAGACAGTGACGCGCATCGCACCGACATTTGGTGGTATCAATCTTGAAGATATTGCGGCTCCTGCATGCTTTGAAATCGAAAAAGCCCTGATTCACGAACTCGATATTCCGGTATTTCACGATGATCAGCATGGAACAGCTATTATCGTTGCCGCTTCCCTGCTCAAAGAAATCGAAATCCAGAACAAGAAAATCGAGCATGTGCGCGTCGTTTGCCTTGGCGCCGGCGCCGCCGGTCTCGCCTCCATGCATTTGCTCAAGGCACTGGGCGCGAAAGACGAAAACCTGTTCATGATCGATCGCAGCGGCGTTATTCACAGCGGCCGTGATGATCTGAATGAATACAAGCAGGAGTTCGCCCTGGAAACACCATTGCGAACACTTGGCGAGGCCATCAATGGGGCCGACGTGTTTATCGGTGTTTCCGGCCCTGACCTGCTTGCTCCGGAACTGCTTGCCAGCATGGCTGAGCGGCCCGTTATTTTCGCCCTGTCAAACCCGGACCCTGAGATCCTGCCTGAACTGGCGCACAAAACCCGCAACGACCTGATCATGGGCACCGGGCGCAGCGATTACCCGAACCAGGTAAATAACGTCCTCGGCTTTCCCTTTATCTTCAGGGGTGCACTGGATGTACACGCAAAGTGCATCAACCAGTCGATGCAGCTGGCTGCGGTGCATGCACTGGCTGACCTGGCTCATAAACCTGTACCGCGTGAAGTACTGCAAGCCTATAATCTGGATACCCTGGTGTTCGGGCGCGATTACATTATTCCAAAACCACTGGATCCGCGCCTGATTGATACTGTCCCGCTCGCCGTATCAAATGCAGCGATTGGCAGCGGTGTTGCCCGCAAATTTCCCGCAGATGCCGCACACAAGCAGGCTGTTTAATAGCCACGCGCCCTGGCCGAGTCAGCACACATCTCCGCCACCCGGGTTTGCAGTATTTCTGCTGTGATGATTTCGGGATTTTGCGGTGATGAGATCGTCAAATCAATCCTGGATCGAATGCCGTTAATGATTCGCCACAGAATGAATCCCTTGTGGCGACTGAATGCACTTCCCCATAAGCCATAGAGACACATCGAAATCACCGGCACCGGTGTACGCTCGATGATACGCTCTATACCCGATTTAAAATTATTCATCACACCATCGGCCGTTAATCTGCCTTCCGGAAAAATACAAACGATATCGCCATCCTGCAAAGCCCTGTCAACTTCATCAAATGCTGTTTCCATTAATAGCTTGTTCTCGAACCGGCCCGCAATTGGAATTGCACGCGCGGTGCGCGAAATGAATTTCAGCAGCGGCAGGTTATATATCTTGTGGTACATAACAAAGCGCACGGGTCTGCGCACGCAACCGGCGATAATCATCGCATCGACATAGCTCACATGATTGCAGACAAGCATAGCCGGACCTTCATCCGGTATATTCTCAAGCCCTTTCTTGCGCACATGATAAACCGAGTGTATGAGTATCCACACCAGGAAGCGCATGAGGAATTCGGGAACAAGGGTATAGATATAAAGCGCAACAGCAGCATTCAGAATCGCAACAATTAGAAATAACTGCGCAATCGTGACGCCGGCACCGAGCAACACGATTGCCATTACCGCTGACAGCACCATCAACAGCGCATTGAGTATGTTATTACCCGCAATAACACGCGACAGATGTTGCTGATCGCTGCGTTGCTGCACCAATGCAAATAACGGCACGATATAAAAACCACCAAATACACCGATTAACACCACGTCTGCAATTACCCTGATACTGCCATCCTGCTGCAAGAACGCTGCGAGCCCAACCAGTTCAGTACTGCCCAGCACCGGTTTTGCCAGAAACAAATCAATCCCAACCAGCGTCAGCCCTATCGAACCATATGGCACCAGGCCTATTTCTACTTTCTGTCCCGATAACCAGTTACATAATAATGAACCGGAACCAATGCCCAGGGTAAACAAGGTGAGCAGCAAGGTGACCACCTGTTCATTACCTCCCAGCATCAGCTTGGTGTAGTTAGGCAACTGAACCAGGTAGGTTGCGCCCAGAAACCAGAACCATGAAATCCCGAGTACGGACAGAAACACGGTGCGGTTGCTATGTATAAAGGCGAGGTTGCGCCATGTTTCAGAGAAGATGTTCCAGTTTATTTTCAGCTCAGGACAGAGTGACGGTGTCCTCGGTATTACCAGGCTGGAAACATATCCGAGCACCGCAATAACAACGAGCACGATTGAAACCAGAACGCGGCCATCTTCATGCGCAATCAACAGTCCACCCACCATGGTGCCAATCAGTATGGCGACAAAGGTACCCATTTGCACCAGCGCATTACCGGCAACGAGCTCATTGTCATCGAGGTGCTGTGGAATGTAGCTGTACTTGGCCGGACCAAACAAGGTCGACTGCGCGCCCATCAAAAAAAGCAATGCGATCAACAGGTAGAGTTCACCCGTACTAAATGCCCAGGCTGCACACAACATGATGAAAATTTCCAGCATCTTGATACGCTGCATTGAAAGCGACTTATCGGTCTTGTCAATCAACTGCCCGGCTGTTGCCGACAGAATAAAGAAAGGCAGGATAAACAGGCCCGCACTCAGGTTGGTCAGGGTATTGGTATCTGCACTACTGAACTGGGCACCCTGGAAAGCAATCAGGATAATTAGCGCGTTCTTGAAAACATTATCGTTGAATGCACCCAGAAACTGGGTGATAAAGAACGGCAGGAAACGCCGCTCTACCAGCAGGCGGGGCTGACTATCAGGCTCCTCCTGCTTGCTCATATCCAACCCCACATCACTTCAGCTGCCGGCCGGCCGTTGCCGGTGTATCCATCTCGCCTGCAACGGTTCGCTTAGGCAGGGCTACAAGACTGTCGGACTCGGGGA
>DAOWLL010000175.1 GCA_030641945.1 Gammaproteobacteria bacterium
ACCAACGCACAGTGCACACTACCTTGATTTAGTGTTTCAGTTGTATATTTCACTTCTCTGCAGAAGCTTTGTTACCTAAACAAAATCGCCAGCAACGCTTCGCTTATGCTGGCCTACAGCGAAGCAGGCAATAGTGGCACCCCTCTCTGATTTTTGCCAGAACACACCAATAAATGTTTTTCTTTGCGCCCTCTGCGTCTTTGCGCCTTTGCGTTAAATCAAATGTTTTTATCGTGAGCTAGCTTCATGAGATTGCCGGGTTAGTCGGCGGCCTGTCTGCTGGCATAGCGTGTATACAACAGCGTGCCGGTAAAAAACAGCATACTGTTCGCGATAATGTACATACCAAACCACATATCTTCATCTGCACCCGCATACCATACGCCAACGACAAAATAGATAATAGCCAGGTACATTGACCATGCATGGGTATAAATTTTGCTTGCCAACAGGCCCCGAAGTGGAAACATCAGTGGACCAAGCTGAACAATCAGCATGATAGAAATGGCATGATCGGGTGTTTGCTCGATCCACATATGCCAGACATAGATGCCAATAATCAGGCCAAAGTAACCTGCGAGCGTTATCCAGTGGGATATTGTTACGTTGTTGAGTTGCACTTGGCTGATGGCCGCTAAGATCTGGATAGTTTATTGGCGGTTTCTGCAACACGTTGGCCAAGTGCAATGCAAAGCGTTCGCTCTTCTTCGCTCAGTGGGCGTGTTTCCAGCTCATCGGTTAAACGGCTGGCACCATACGGTGTGCCGCCGGTTGTTGTGCGGAACAGTTCGATCTGGGTGTAGGGAAGTCCGACTATCAGCATGCCGTGATGCAGCAATGGCAGCATCATGGTTAATAAAGTTGTTTCCTGGCCGCCGTGCAGGCTTGTACTTGCCGTAAAAACGCCTGCGGGTTTACCCGCGAGCGCGCCAGACATCCACAAAGGGCTGGTATTGTCGATAAAATGTTTTAATGCGGCGGGCATATTACCGAAATGGGTGGGCGCGCCCATTATCAGCCCGTCACATTGCTCGAGGTCATCGTTAGTGGCATACAGCGGACCACTGTTCGGGATCGCATCCTCGACCTGTTCAGAAACGGGTGAAACCGGCGGTACAGTGCGAATACGCGCCTGCATGCCTTCCGCCTGTTCAACACCCCGGGCTATTACGTTTGCCATTTCGGCTGTCGTTCCCCCTGGGCTGTAATAGAGCAGCAGAATTTCAGCCATTACAGGATATCCAGTACTTTTTCAGGTGGTCGTCCGATGACAGCCTTGCCCTCATGCACCACAATAGGACGCTCGATCAGTATGGGATTCTCGATCATTGCCTTGATCAGGTGCTCTCGACTCAAACCTGGATCGTCCAGCTTATTCTCCGTGTAGGCCTTTTCATGGGTGCGAATCAGCTCGCGTGGTTGCAGGCCCAGCATATCCAGTGTTTCAGCGAGCTCATCGTAGCCTGGCGGTTGCTTCAGATATTCAATAATATCCAGCGTAATGCCACTTGATTCAAGCAGTTGCATGGTTTGCCGCGATTTGCTGCAGCGTGGATTGTGAAATATTTTTACGGCTGAAGTCATATCTGTTCTCCTCACAGCGAGCGGGCAAGCATACTGGATGTATCAGTCGTGTAAAAGGCTTGTCTAATTTAACCGAATGTTCTTGACAGTGTTTGTACACATTGATAGCGTTTGCATCTATAATAAGCCGAATAAGAATAACCAATCCTTTACTAACCAAAAATCCCGAATCTGGAGAGAGATTTATGACCATGCGAACTACTGCGCGTTTATTTGCTGCCGCCGCCCTTAGCCTTGGGCTGCTGGCAGGTTGTGCTACCACAGGTGACGATGCCGCGAATGCTGCCGAACAGGCTATAGCCGATGCCAAAGCCGCCAATGCTGAAGTTGCTGCGCTAGGCTATGAGTGGCGTGATACCGCCAAGATCATCAAACAGGCCGAGCAAGCACTGGCAGACGGTGATAATGAAAAAGCTTTAGAACTTGCCAACAAGGCTCTGGCCCAGGCCGAGACTGCAAAGGCGCAGGCTGAGGCTGAAAAACAGAAAGCTCTTGACAGGGCCAGTATCGATGACTCGATGGCAGCCGGAGCTGGTGCCGGTGCCGATAGCTACACAGTCGTTCGTGGCGACAACCTGTGGAACATCTCAGGCAAGAGTGATACCTATGGCGATCCGTACCAGTGGCCGCTGATCTACAAGGCTAACCGCAGCCAGATCAAAGACCCTGACCTGATCTTCCCTGGTCAGAATTTTGATATTGACCGTAATGCATCGTCTTCCGAAATTGATGCTGCAATCAACCATGCAAGAACACGTGGTGCATGGTCAGTCGGTGACGTTGAACAGTCTGATCTGGATTTTCTTGCCAGATAGTTCAGCCGAAATACTGAAGAAAAAAGGCCCGTACGCGGGCCTTTTTTTATTCCATCGTTTTTAATCATGTTAACTGCAATATGAGCTGTCGGCGTTATCTCATTAGCGGTCGAGTGCAAGGTGTTTTTTACAGGGCCAGTGCTCAGCGTTATGCACAGTCTCTTGAATTGTCCGGCTGGGTGCGAAACCGGCGCGATGGCAGGGTTGAGCTGTATGCCTGTGGTGAAGAATCCGTTCTTGCTGAATTGGAAAAATGGCTGGAAATCGGCCCGGATTACGCAAAAGTGACTAATATAGAGGTAATAAGCGAAAACCCGTCAAATATTCCAGTCACATTTAACGTGCTGCCGACGGCGTAATTTAACCCGGTCAATCTACGAGACTCTCCATATGAATGCAGTGATGGACAAACAGAAACATCGCAAGCTGGATTTGCATGAGGTCCTGACCTGGATGGAGCAGGATGGTCTTGTTGATAAAGACAATGCACACATGCTGCGCACCATTGCGATTGGTGCTGGGTACAACACAAGACATCCACTGCAGATCATTGCAGAGCGCAACTGGAAACATCCGCAGCATTCACAGCTGCTATCACTTGAAGTGCTTACAGAGTGGTTCGCCAGGCGCGTAGATATTCCTTACGCGCGTATTGATCCATTAAAAATCGATGTTGCAGCAGTGACGGATGTTATGTCTTATGCCTATGCAGCACGGTTTAATGTACTGCCGGTCAGGGTTGATGAAACGACCATTACCGTTGCAACTGCACAGCCCTATGACAGGGAATGGATGGATGAGCTCAGCCGGCTCCACAGGAAAGAATTCAATATAGTCATTTCGAATCCGGATGACATCAGCCATTATCTGCTTGAGTTTTACACGGTAGCCAAATCAGTCGTCGGGGCACAGGTCTCCGGCCATCCGGTAGCTGGCAATATACAGAATCTCGAACAGCTGATGGAACTGGGGCGCACCGGCAAACTGGATGCCAATGACCAGCATGTGGTGAATATCGTTGACTGGTTGTTGCAATATGCCTTTGATCAGCGTGCCAGTGATATACACCTCGAACCGCGCCGTGACATGAGCAACGTGCGTTTTCGTATCGACGGTGTAATGCATGATGTTTATCAGATTCCGACCAGCGTTATGGCGGCTGTATCCAGCCGCATAAAAATTATCGGACGCATGGATGTGGCAGAAAAACGCCGGCCGCAGGATGGTCGTTGAAAACCCGGACTCCCGATGGTCCGGAGGTTGAGCTGCGCTTGTCGACCATGCCGACAGCATTTGGTGAAAAACTGGTGATGCGCATTTTTGATCCGGAAGTGCTGGTAAGAAATTACCGGGAACTTGGTTTCAGTGAGCGTGATGATGAAATCTGGCATTCCATGATCAGCCAGCCGAATGGCATCATTCTTGTCACCGGACCGACAGGTTCAGGTAAAACCACAACGCTGTATTCAACCCTGAAGCAGCTGGCAAAACCGGAAGTCAATGTTTGTACCGTAGAAGATCCGATTGAGCTGGTCGAACCTAGTTTTAACCAGATGCAGGTGCAAAGAAACATTGATCTCGATTTTTCAACCGGCGTCAGAACATTGATGCGCCAGGATCCAGACATCATCATGATCGGTGAGATTCGTGATATGGAAACTGCCGAGATGGCGATTCAGGCGGCCCTCACCGGTCACCTGGTGTTGTCAACACTGCATACCAATGATGCGCCTGCTGCCATCACTCGAATGCTGGATATTGGTGTGCCGCCATACTTGCTGCAATCATCTATTCTGGGTGTAATGGCACAGCGCCTGGTGAGGATCCTCTGTCCGCATTGTAAACAGCCTGTGCCAATCAGCGACGAGGAATGGGAAGCGCTGGTCAAACCCTGGCGGTCGAACAAGCCTGACCATGTCATGACACCTGTCGGTTGCCTCGAATGCCGCAATACCGGCTACCTGGGGCGTATGGGGCTCTATGAAATGTTCACCTTTACCAGCAAGCTAAGAAGCCTGGTCAACGCATCATGTGATATCTCGGAATTGCGCCAGCAAACCCTGAAGGATGGGCTCAGGCCATTACGTCTCAGCGGAGCCAGCAAGGTCGCCAAGGGGCTGACAACCATCGAAGAAGTGATGCGCGTTGCACCTCCACCCCTGACCCAGTAGTTCTCATTCTCAAGATAACCACGATTGAGTATAATATGCTGCTGATCACGGCTTTGCATCAGTTTATGCCATCTCTAAAATTGTTAATGATTTGCTCGAAGTCAGGATTTATATTTATCCCGCTGATGGTGTGGTTGCAGTTATTGGAAAAGTGTTTGGAACAAGTATATGACGTATAAAGCGATTAAAGTTTACTCGACGCGTTTATGTGGCTATTGCAGGGCGGCTGAACGACTGTTGAACAGTAAGGGCGTGACCTATGAAGTCATCAAGGTTGACGAAGACCCGGCATTGTACGAGCACATGAAGGAAATCTCAGGCCGGCACACTGTGCCGCAGATTTTTATCGGTGATCACCATGTTGGCGGCTTCGATGATCTTTCAGCAATCAACCAGACGGGTGAGTTAGATAAATTACTGGCAACTAACTAACCGGGATTTACTAATCGATATTATTTAACGC
>DAOWLL010000392.1 GCA_030641945.1 Gammaproteobacteria bacterium
ACACAGAATATCGTTAGTTTTAGTATCGTTAATGCTGATTTCAAAGCCAGCGATGTCGCAGGATGACATTGAAGAGCTTGGCCGGCTTTTCATAGACACCGAGCAGAGAGAGAAGCTCGAATCAGTAAGGCGAGGCACCTATAACGCAGAAATAGAAAAGGAAAGCAGGGTGTCAAGCGTCAGGGTGGACGGAGTAATGATGAGAAACAGCGGCGAAAATGTTGTCTGGATCAATGGCGAAAGCACACTTGATGGCAAGCCAATCAAGGGTATCAAGGTTAACCCTGAAACGGCTGATGGTGAAACTTATGATGTTCAGGTAAATATTGACGGCAAGCGTGTAAGTCTCAAGCCTGGACAGAACTGGTCTGAAGGCACAGGCACTATTAAAGACAACTATTGACAAACAAAACATGAGTAGTAGTGCGCCGATTAAGAGTACAGCACAGGACGGCATTGCTCTGATTTTGTTCGTTATCGTGCTTGCATTCGCCGCTATTGCATACACACTCAGCAATGTCTCCATTGAGAATCTACGTTATGAAAAGACACGTACATCGCAATTAGCCTTGAAGCGAGCAAAACAGGCCCTGCTTGATTATGCGCTGACGTATGAGGACAGTAATCCGGGCGAGTACGGTTTTTTACCCTGTCCTGATTATTTCGATAGTGTAATACCAGATGAAGGCGGCAGTGATGGTAATTGTGGAGCCGCCGGCGAGAACATACTTGGCCTGTTCCCCTGGGCGAGCATGGAGACCGGAATATTGAAATCCGGTACAGGCGAGTGTTTATGGTATGCGGTATCCGGCGAGTATAAAGGTATACCTAAAACGACAATGCTGAATGAAGACAGCAACGGCGCCATGCGCCTGTATCATCGTGTAAACAATGTTGGTGTCGTTAAACAGGGTGCCGTTGCAGAAGACAGGGTCATCGCCATAATTTTAGATCCTTCAAAGGTTTTACCCGGGCAGAACCGCAGCTTCGACAATACCTCCCTGTGTGGCAGGGATTATTTCCCCGCGGAGTATCTTGAAGGCGATGGTACGATTGATAATTCACTACTCTCTGGCGTTGCATTGGACATTGATGATTTTATAGTCAGGGGTATCGGTACAGATGAACTGCCGACGCCGTTTAACGATCAGCTGGTAACCATCAGCCGTAATGAACTCTGGGATGCGGTTGTTTCACGGCAGGATTTTATATCGAATGCAGACAGTAGTGCTATGAGGCGTCAGACCGAGGCGCTGGCAAGGTGTATTGCAGCTTATGGCAATAACAGCGGCAACCGTAAACTGCCCAGGCCGGCCGCAGTTGATTTCAGCGGGCTCGATTATCGTGACAATACGATCTACAACGATGTTGCTGCCGTATCTTATCTTGGTCGTTATCCGCATAGTGTCGATGACTCGGATGCTGCGCTCGGTGCTGCTAATGCACCCAACGATGCAGAGGCAGTTATATTTGATAAAGGATTCTGTGATTCACTGGTAGTTCTTGCCGGTCCTGCTATAAATTTAAATACTGGCTCAGGTGCGGAAGGCTATACCACCTGGAAGAACTGGAAGGACCATTTCTTTTATGCAGTATCAGCTTACTATGCACCTGCTAGTGCAGCGGATACCGGCGCGCCCAGTTGTGACGGTACCAATTGCGTAGTGGTTGATGGTAATGAATATGCTGCTGTTGTGTTGTTTGCCGGACGCCGATCAGGCGCCCAACTCCGAAACGAGCCAATAGCCGGTGATGCCGATACGAAAAATTCACTGGCGAATTATATCGAAGTTAATAATCCCATTGGCGATGGCACCGGAGATTACACACCGACAGGCAATGATATTGCTTATTGCATAACGGATACCAATCCATTAACGGTGATTAGATGCCCATGATGAATAAAACATTGCGTCTAAAGCAATCCGGTTTCACCCTGATCGAACTGGCCATCGTGCTTGTGATTATTGGAGTGCTGATCGGGAGTTTCATTGGCACCCTGGGTGCACGCATCGATACCACGAGAAGAGCTGAAACCCAGGCAGATCTAGAAATCATCAAAACTGCAATTCTGGGTTATGCGTTCAGCTCGGGCGGCCCATACTTGCCATGCCCGTGTACCGCCGATTGTGATGCCGATGCGGCTAATCCTGCTATTCAGCCGGGGATGGAAAACAGAGAGGCAGATGGTACCTGTACTGCCGATGCTGCTGTCGGTTATCTGGGCTATCTGCCCTGGGGGACATTAGGCCTGAAGCCTTCGGATTCCTGGAACACGCTGTACGCTTACTGGGTAGACCCTGCTTTTTCAGACGATGGTACCGGGGCAGGCAGCGTGTTTGACCTTGCTGATGCTGGCGGTGGTCAGATTAGAACGCGCAGCCCTGATGGCCTGGCCACGCCACTGGTAGCAAGCAATGTTGTCGCGGTTGTTTTCACCCATGGTAAGAACGCCTATGGCGGGCTGAGTGTTGTTGACGGTAACGCGCGGCCAGCAATTCCAGCAGCTAATGTTGATGAGCTGGATAATACTGATGCTAATTCAGAGTTTATCAGCCGCATACCATCAGAAGCAGGTACAACGACGGCGGGTGGTGAGTTTGATGATATCGTCTTCTGGATAAGTGACTACGAGATAAAAGCAAGGATGGTTGAGGTAGGTATACTGCCCTAGCCCGCATATTGCATGAGAATGCAGGCAATGGGGTATATTTTATAAAATCAGTCAGTGAGTCACAAGTTCGATTGGCCCCATGAAAATCAAACAATGGGCATAGCCATAGCT
>DAOWLL010000052.1 GCA_030641945.1 Gammaproteobacteria bacterium
CAGTTTTCATGGACGCACCATTGCAACGCTCTCTGCAACGGGCAATCGTAATGTACAGGCAGGCTTTGAACCCCTCGTACAGGGCTTTATTCGGGCGCCTTATAATAATATCGAAGCAATAGAAAACATCGCCGGCAACAGCAGCAATGTCGTTGCGATCATGGTTGAACCAATACAGGGAGAGTCAGGTATTGTTGTTCCTGATGCTGATTATCTGAACAATTTACGCAAAATCTGCGATGACAATGACTGGCTTTTGATCCTCGATGAAATACAAACCGGTATGGGGCGTACCGGTAAATGGTTCGCGTATCAGCATAACGGCATTGTTCCAGATATCATGACACTGGCAAAATCGCTGGGCAATGGCGTGCCTATTGGCGCTTGCGTAGCAAACAGCAAGGCCGCTGAAGTGATGAAACCAGGCAGCCATGGCTCAACATTTGGCGGCAACCCGCTTGCTTGTGCCGCCGGTCTTGCCGTCATCAAAACCATAGCGCAGGAAAATCTCGTTGAAAGAGCTGCAACGATCGGCAACCTGCTTCAACACAAGCTCCGTGCCGCCATAGGCAGTATTGCGGGTGTAACTGAGATTCGCGGCCAGGGGCTGATGATTGGAATTCAGCTGGAAAAACCCTGCAAACAATTGATGACAGAAGCTCTACAACATGGACTTCTCATCAGTGTGCAATCTGAACACGTGATTCGTCTGCTACCGCCGCTGACCATTAGTGAAGAGCAGATTGATACATTAACAGATACATTAAGCTCACTTGTTATATCATTTCTGCAACAGGAAGCCGCCTGAGTGCATACATCAATGAGACCCTGTTATGACTGTGCGCCATTTTCTAACACTTACAGATTTAACCAGTGGTGAACTATCCGCGATACTGCACCGCGCAATAGAGCTTAAGGCTCTGCATAAAAAGCGAGAGAATTATCAGCCATTAAAAAATCGCATACTCGCGATGGTTTTTGAAAAATCATCCACACGTACGCGCGTTTCTTTTGAAGCCGGCATGGCCCAGTTCGGCGGCCATGCCATCTTCCTCTCTCCGCGAGACACTCAACTTGGGCGCGGCGAGCCCATAGAAGACAGTGCGCGCGTTCTTTCCAGCATGGCGGACTGTATAATGGTACGTACATTTGAGCACGAAAAAATTGAATGTTTCGCTGAATACTCATCTGTACCTGTGATCAATGGACTTACTGATGAAGTACACCCATGCCAGTTACTGGCTGATATGCAGACATTTCTCGAGCACAGGGGCGATATCAAGGGCAAGACTGTAAGCTGGATTGGTGACGGCAATAATATGTGCCATTCTTATATGCATGCGGCAAAGCTGCTTGATTTTAAACTGAACATTGCCTGCCCGGAAGGCTATGACCCAAACAGTGATTTTATTGACGAGACCTCAACCCATGTTGAGCAAATGCGTGATCCTGCTGAAGCATGCAAAGATTCCGATCTCATTGTTACCGATGTATGGGCCAGCATGGGCCAGGAAGATGAACAGGCGAGGCGTGAAGCCGCATTTGCACCCTACCAGGTAAACAGTAAACTAATGAGCGTTGCCAGATCCGATGCCCTGTTCATGCATTGCCTGCCTGCGCATCGTGATGAAGAAGTAAGTGCTGAGGTCATTGACGGCAATCAGAGTGTGGTATGGGACGAAGCCGAGAATCGGCTGCATGCGCAAAAAGCCCTACTCGAATTCCTGCTTGTAGAGTAATCACGCCTTGCTTTCGTTTTGGCCAAAGCACAGAATTTCAACCATAGCACTCGGCATCATTGCGATGCTGTTTCAGCACACATCTATCGCACAAGATCTTGATTACTGTGCTGCGCGATATCCATCCATAACTTCATTTAAACCACCGCCCTATTTTGCCGAAGCCAGGCGAGAAAAAATTGACATAAGCGCAAACAAAACAATGTCCGGCAAAGACGGCTCATCGACCTTTGAAGGTGATGTCATCGTTGAACGGCACGAACTCAGAATTAGAGCCGACATTGCCAGATTCGATAACACCAGCAGGGAGATATCAGTCCATGGAAACGTACACCTGGACACAATAAGCATGTCAATAGATGCTGATAGCGGCAGATTTTTTCTGGACGATAATAATACGGAGTTCAGCAACATAAGCTTCTTTGTGCCTGAAACCCGTTTACGTGGATATGCTGAGCAGGTCACTTCAGATAGCAATAAATCAGCAGTTTTGTCTACATCAAGTATAACCAGCTGCCCTCCTGGTGATATTGACTGGCTACTGTCGGCAGATAAAATAGAGCTTGATCTGCAAGACGAATATGGCAAAGCCAGAGGCGTAGTGCTCAGGTTTCATAAAGTACCCTTTCTGTACACACCTTATATTGAATTTCCAATAAGCGACAAACGCCGCAGCGGTTTATTAACACCCTCATTTGGTACATCTTCATCCAGAGGATTTGAACTGGTCGTGCCCTGGTACTGGAATATCGCGCCCAATCATGACGCCACCATTGCACCTCATTACATGGACAGGCGTGGCTTGCAGCTGGACACTCAATACCGTTATCTGACAAAAACGACGGACGGAACTCTCGATCTAAATTACTTAAACGAAGACCGCATCACCCTGGAGGAGCGTTATTCGCTGAAATACTTACAGCACACTAACTTCACCCGTAACGTCAGGCTAAATATTGACTATAAAAATGTTTCAGACGACGAATACCTGCAGGACTTTTCATCAAGCCTGCTCGGGACCAGTACCACACACCTTAGTCAAAACGCAGACCTGGTCGCGAGTTATACAAACTGGCATATGCGCGCACTGCTGCAAAACTATGAAACACTGGACCCTACGATTGCAGAAAGCGACAAACCTTACAGTATGCTGCCTAAGCTGGCGCTAAGAGGTGATGAAGAACTTCTTGAAAACCTGGATTTCACCCTTGGTTCTGAATGGGTGAATTTCGTCCATGAAGACAACGTCAGCGTAGAAGGCCCCCGATTTAATATTCAACCCGGATTAGACCTTCAATTACAGAGCAGTGCCTGGTTCTTTAACCCGGCTATTGAGTACAACCACACCCAGTACAATGTGTCTGATGGAAGCGGAACGAAAATAGATACTGTAGACCTAAATCTCCCAATCACTTCGATTGATAGCGGCATGTTCTTTGAACGCAACATGTCAAACAAACTGGTACACACTCTCGAGCCCAGGCTCTTTTACCTGTATGTACCCTATGAAGATCAGAGCGGCCTGCCACTTTTTGACACCAGCGTCCCTGATTTCACCCTGGCGCAAATGTTCAGAAAAAATCGATTCAATGGTGGAGACCGCATAGGTGATGCAAACCAGGTGACGGCCGCGCTTAGATCCCGAATTATCAATCCCGCTACGGGTAAAGAGTATATGCGCGCAAGCATTGGCCAGATTTATTACTTCGATGACCGCAGGGTGACACCAACCGACATCCCCGCGACCAGCAAGTCATCGGACATCATTGCCGAGATCAACGGAACAGTGTCTAACTGGAGCGCCAATGCCGGCATAACATGGGACATCGAGCGGCACAACAGTGCAAAACATAACGCATCGCTACACTATGAATCCGATAATAATGCTATTTTCAATCTTGGCTACAGCAGAAGACGTCAAACGCCTACGAATATTGAACCACTTGAACAAACTGATGTTTCGTTGGTCGCACCTGTAGGCAGAAGTTTTACGCTTATTGGACGATGGAACTATTCACTTGAACAGGAACGTGACCTTGAAACAATTGCCGGCATCTCGTATGAAAGCTGTTGCTGGTCAATGATAGTAGCGCTGCAGCGCAATCTCGTTCAATCAAGCACTATCGATGAGAACTATAACACCTCGATACTGTTCCAGCTGGTACTAAAGGGCCTGGGGAGCGTTTCCGGTGACAGTGCTGTCGACAAGTTAAAGCAGTCGATACTTGGATATAAAGACGAATACTAAGACGAAATAGAACAACTATGTGCAATCAACATCTATGTAAACTCAACAAGTTAATATTCGCAATTATTATAACGGCAATGGCGGGCATCAACAGCGCCAATGCTATTGAGCCTCTTGACAGCATTGCCGTTGTTGTAAACGACGACGTCATCACCAGTAAAGAACTTGAAGACAAGATTAAATATTACGAGAACCAGATACGATTGAGCAGCGGCTCGGTTTCAGATATGGACAGCCTGAAAAAACAGGTACTGGAACGCATGATACGCGACAAAGTCCAGCTGCAGCAAGCAGCGCAATTAGGCATTCAATTTGACGATATAAGCCTTAATAGAATGATCGACGCCATGGCGAAGAAAAACAAATTATCGCTCAACGAACTGCGCACAACCCTGGAACAGGAGGGCATTGATTTTAGTGACTTTCGCAACCAGACACGTGATGAGTTGATTATCCAGGAGCTGCAAAAACGCATGGTGGCAGACAAGGTCAATGTGACCAGCCAGGAGTTAAAACAGTTTACAGAAAGCAACGTACAACAGGACAAAAGTGGTACCGAGTTTCATCTGCTGCATATACTAGTTGCCACACCGGAGAGCGCCAGCCCGGAGGATATCCAGCTATCACAACAAAAAGCAGAAAATATTTATCAACAGTTGCTTCAAGGCACTGATTTCAAGCAAATGGCGATGCGTGAATCAGACGGCAGCAATGCGCTCAATGGTGGCGACCTTGGCACAAGAAAAGCCAATGAGTTACCCGAATTGTTTTTACAGGCGATTGAAGGACTAAAACAGGGAGAAGTCAGCGTGCCCGTTCGAAGCGCGAGCGGCTTTCATTTATTAAAGCTGGCCGGCACAAGCAACAATGTTGAAATGGTTACTCAAACCCATGCACGCCACATTCTGATAAGGACCAGCGCAGATATTGATGATGATGATGCCCGCCAAACCCTGCTAGACCTCAAACAACGCATTGAACAAGGTGAAGACTTTGCAGATCTAGCCAATGAATATTCTGAAGACCCGGGCTCAAAGATTAAAGGCGGCGATCTCGGCTGGGCCAACCCAGGAACATTCGTGCCTGTATTCGAAACTGTAATGGAATCACTCACCGACGGAGAAATATCCGAACCTTTTAAAAGCCAGTTTGGCTGGCACTTAATGCAGCTACTCGAGCGCCGCGAGATCGATATGGCCAAAACGGTTATGGAGGCCAAGGCAATGCAGGCGATTCGGGCACGCAAAATTGATGAAGAACTACGTTTATGGCTACGCAGAATTCGTGACGAAGCCTATATTGAGTATGTTGACGCGAGCTTGAACCCCGAGCAGAAAAAATAGCCATTTATAATGCAACATCGTGCAAAGAAGCGCTTTGGCCAGAATTTCCTGGTTGACTCCAATGTTATCGATAAAATTATTCACAGCATCAATCCAGAACCTGAAGATCACATCATTGAAATTGGTCCAGGCCTTGGCGCCCTGACGCAACCATTATTAAAAACATTAAATCGACTCGACGTTATTGAGCTGGACAGGGACGTCATTCCCGAACTTAACAAACTTAATGGGAACGAGAGACTTCATATACACAATATTGATGTACTCGCATTTGACTTTACAGAATTCGAACAGTCCAATTTTGAACTGCAAAAAGTAAGAATAATTGGCAATCTTCCCTACAACATCTCAACAGCTGTGTTATTTCATCTGATTAAGCATAGAAACATCATTCAGGATCTTCACTTCATGCTGCAAAAAGAAGTTGTTGAACGCATCGCCGCCGCTACTGGATCACGCGACTATGGCAGGTTATCTGTCATGATGCAGTTATACTTCAGAATCAGCCCATTATTCACCGTTGCGCCGCAATGCTTCAGACCCATACCCAGGGTTGAATCTGCCATCGTTCGCCTGACGCCTAAAACCGAACTATTAATTGATTTTAATGAACATGATGCTTTTGCAGATCTGGTCAGGCAGGCTTTTTCCCAGCGGCGGAAGACAATAAAAAACACCTTAAAAGGCATTTGTGATACAGACCAATTGGATGCAGCGGGCATTGACCCGGGCAAAAGGCCCCAGGAACTTGCTATAGATGACTATATCAGGCTGTTTCGGCAGATACATTAAATTGTAGTGGATAAACCCAATCTGGCGGTTTTAAATATTAATTTCTATATAGACTGATAGTCAAAAACTAAAAAGTATTTCACCACAGAGTCACAGAGGTCACAGAGTTTTACTTTGTTAACTGCGCCTGTGGCGCTGTTAACAATACAGAGCTTTTCTCTGTGTCCTCTGTGACTCTGTGGTGAATTGTTTTTGAATTTATTTTGGGTGTGGTCTAATCTGAACCCTGTTTTTTATCCGCTAGACTTATACAATTAAATTATTCTGGTGCCGCTGATCAGCTGATTTATCTACTCAGGCCACAGATGATATAATCAAAGCATTGCTGGAGGAACGCGATTATGTCTAACAATACCTACGATATAAGTATCGATGTGCGGCCGGCCTACATCGCTGAGCAGTCCGACCCCAGCAGTAATCACTATGTGTTCTCTTATACAGTTACCATAAAAAATATCGGTAATATTCCTGCACAATTACTCACGCGGCACTGGATCATCACCGACGGTGATGGGGAAATTCAGGAGGTCAAAGGCGAGGGTGTCGTTGGAGAAACACCTTATTTAAGACCAGGAGAAGACTTTTGCTACACATCCGGTACAATGATGAAAACCCCCGTCGGCACCATGCACGGCAGTTATCAGATGATCGCAGAAGATGGTGTCAATTTTGATGCTGAAATTCCATCATTCAGCCTCAATGTACCACATATGCTGCATTAGCCTCTCACAGGCCGAAGCCTCATGGCACTCAAGCACAGTTACAGTGTATTAGCGCCTCTGTATGACATTGCAGTCAGAGGACCGCTAGATCGTGCGCGCCGAAGCAGTCTTGCGCGCCTGAATGATGTAAATGGCAAGAACATCCTTATTAATGGAATTGGTACAGGACTTGATCTTGAATACCTGCCAGCTGGAGCCCGCTACACCGGGTCAGACATCACGCCATTAATGCTAAAGCGAGCAGATAAACGCGCAAAACAATCAGGCATTGATATCAAGCTTGAATGCGCAGACAGTCTCGAGCTGCCATTTAAAAACGAATCTTTCGATATCATTATCATGCACCTGATTCTGGCCGTTGTGCCAAATCCTGAACGTGCGCTGCAGGAAGCAGGCAGAGTACTGAAGAGCAACGGCTGCATCTACATTCTTGATAAATTTCTCAGGCCAGGCCAGATTGCGCCAGTCAGACGCGGGCTGAATACCGTTCTTCGTCATATCGCAACACGTACCGATGTTGTCTTCGAAGAGGTGCTTTCGCACAATACAAACCTGCATGTTGTTAGCGATGAGCCGGCACTTGCGGGCGGCTGGTTCAGACTGATAGAGTTAGTCAAAAGCTCCTGATAAACAGGAAAGGAGAGTTTTGTGGCGATCTATGCCATTGGTGACATCCAGGGATGCTATGACGAATTAATGCAGCTACTGGAAAAAATTAACTATAAAGATGACAGGGACCAATTATGGTTTACAGGTGATCTTGTTAATCGAGGCCCAAAATCACTCCAGACCTTGCGCATGATTCGGGCAATGGGTGCAAATGCCATTGCCGTGCTTGGGAATCACGACCTACACCTTCTCGCCACTGCCTACGACCACCTCAAACCAGGCAGGAAAGACACATTTGATGACATATTAGCGGCTCCGGACAGGGATGAATTGCTTGAATGGCTGCGATTCAGGCCGTTAATACATGTCGACAATGACCTTGACCTGGCAATGGTACACGCCGGCCTGCATCCTGACTGGTCAATTGATAAAGCGCAGTCGTTAGCTCACGAGGTTGAGTCCATTCTACGCAGTGACAAGCATATTTCTTTCTATAAACACATGTATGGCGATAAACCGCGTACATGGTCAAATAACCTGAACAGCTGGGCCCGCCTGCGCTTTATTACAAATATTTTTACCCGCTTGCGTTATTGCGATAAGGCAGGTAAGACAAGCATGAATACCAAGGGCGCTCCCGGGACACAACCGAAAGGACTGCAGCCCTGGTTTGAAATTAAATCCCGTCGCAGCAAAAACAGCCAGATCATATTCGGCCACTGGTCTACGCTGGCACTGGTGAAAGACTACCCTTTTATTAATGTATATCC
>DAOWLL010000559.1 GCA_030641945.1 Gammaproteobacteria bacterium
ATATAACGGTACTGCAGACGCAGGTCATCATGCACACCGGTATCGTCTAACTGAAACGGCGGTGTTTCAGCGGCATTCAGCACTTGCAGATCCAGACCTAGAATTTCGATTTTACCCGAGGTCAGGTCCGGATTGATTGTACCCTCAGGACGTGAACGCACACGGCCTGTTACACGTAAAACATATTCATTTCGAACATGCTCAGCAATCTCAAATATCTCGGCACGATCGGGGTCAAACACCACCTGCACCAGACCTTCACGGTCACGTAAATCAAAAAAAATAACACCGCCGTGATCTCGGCGGCGATTGACCCAGCCACATAAGGTGACTTCTTGATCAAGTAATTCTTCGGTTACTGCTCCGCAATAATGACTGCGCATGTATTAATCCAGTGTGTTGTGTGAAAATGTAAGCTAATGCCCATGTTATGTGGGCATGCCATCCATTTTTCAACGTGTTAAAAAGGGTCGATTGTACCGTATTCAGGCGGATTCGGGCTTAGTTTTTTACTTTTTTGCTTTTGCTTGAGTCACCTGAGGACTTCTTCTTTGCCGCAGTTGTGCCCTGTGCTTTTTTATTATCTTTACTCTTTGACCTGGCCTTCTCGTCACCGGTCACATTCTTTTTATTACCCGATTTAAAATCCGTTTCATACCAGCCGCCGCCTTTCAGACGGAAAGCCGCTGCAGACACTTTCTTCTGCATCGTTGATTTACCGCACTCAGGGCATTTTTTTAGCGGTTTATCACTAATCTTCTGTAATACTTCTTCTTCGTGCCCACATTTTGTGCACTGGTATTCATAAAATGGCATCGACAACTCGACCTAAGCTCTATAAATTAGCGCTCGATTATATATGCCGGCACCTAAATGCATCAACACCCAAAAAGAGCATATACATCGGTTAAGCTAGCACCATGAAACCATCACCTGAACGAAGCCAGAGCAATCAACAAAAAACCGTGTTAATAACAGGCTGCTCCAGCGGCATCGGCTACTGCGTGGCAAATGGCCTGAAACAACGCGGATACCGCGTCATCGCCACGGCCAGGCGAGATGAAAGCGTCGAACAACTCAAAGATGAAGGCTTTGAAAGTTTGCAACTGGATCTATCAAACAGCGAATCCATACAGCAGGCATTCCAGCAAATAATGCAGTTAAGCAATGGAAAGCTGTACGCGTTATTTAATAATGGCGCATTTGGCCTGCCCGGTGCGGTCGAAGATCTGACCCGGGATAATCTGAAGTTTCAATTTGAAACCAATGTGTTCGGCTGGCTGGAACTCACTAACCTGGTGATCCCAGTCATGCGTAATCAGGGTTATGGTCGTATCATCCAGAACAGCTCGGTCCTTGGCTTTGTCGCCATGCCTTTTCGCGGCGCCTATAACGCCAGTAAATATGCCATCGAAGGGTTAAGTGACACGCTGCGACTGGAGCTGAAAAACACCAATATTCATATAAGCCTGATTGAACCCGGCCCGATTATCAGTCAATTTCGTGCCAATGCAGTAAAGGCGCTGCAGCAGCATATCGACATCGAAAACAGTGTGCACCGTGAAAAATATATAGGCGTGCTCGAGCGCTTGAACAAAAAAGGGCCGGCAGCCCCTTTTACGCTACCGCCCGAAGCTGTACTTAAGCGCGTGATTTACGCACTGGAATCAAAAAGACCAAAACCGCGTTATTACGTAACTTTTCCGACCTATCTGTTTGCCTTTCTTAAGCGTTTCATCAGTCATCGCCAACTCGACCACCTGCTTGCTAAAGCAGGCAATGACGGCAAACAATAAGTTTCTGTAAACTAAAGCAGCAAATCTTCTATAAATTCTTCCTGCTAAGGTAAAAACACGTCATTTTTAGGCTATATTTAATTTAGACACTGTTTAAATAC
>DAOWLL010000386.1 GCA_030641945.1 Gammaproteobacteria bacterium
CACCAGTTATAAATACTGTCAGCAACAGCGCCCAGTCAGGAAATTGAGATGGTCTGGTATCTATGTAATTACTCGACAAATCTGGCATATGTATACGGATTATTGCTATGAATTATATTTTTCTCTGCACACTATAGTACCGCCCTAAGATAACCATAAGTATACCGCCTGGTATTATGGATGTGGAGATAGTCAGGCGCAGTGAAATGCTTTCACCAACGAATATGACACCGCCAGCTGCTGCAATCACAGGTGCTGGCAATTGGACAACAGCTGCTTGCGTAGCAGTTAGTCCTGCTAGAGCGATATACCATATTGTATAACCGACGCCGGACGCAATTGCGGTGAAGATAATCGTTTTGATGACTGGATTGGCAGCGAGGATATCGATCTCCTCAATTATGTTTTACCAACATTTCGTGTAAGCATTAGTATCTGACCATCATAAGGATGACACGCATGGGGCACAACCCGGCGTGCCTCTGTTATCTTGTAACCAAGGTGCTGATATAGCCTGAGCGCGCCTTTATTCTGATCAAATACTTCAATGCTTGATCGTGTGCACCCGGCTATTGTTGCCAGTTCATCGACAATGCTCATCAGCTTTGTTCCAATCGACATGTTTCTGTATTGCGGGTAAGTGGCGATCATATTGATGTAGAAGCTGGCAGGAACACACTGTTCCAGCTCTACCAGCGGGCGGATAAATTCTGGCAGTTCATCCAGGTCTTCAGCATTATCGGCATCTGGTAAGCGATAGGCCAGGATCATTGCTGCGACATTATCATCAATAACGGCAACGTGAACATTTCTGTATGAGAAGTTGTCTTTTTCAGATAGCAGCCTGGCTGCACCGACAGCCTCGATTGGCTGCTCTTGTTTTGCTGATTGCGCCCAGAAATACGCCGGTATTCCTTCCCCGGCAATTAAGGCCAGTTTTGCTATGTCTTTAGCATCTGACTTAACGGCTTTTCTAATTTGCATACGCGATCATATTAATTGACTGGTATGCAGTGGGCTATTGCAAATTGCTTATGATATGTTTGTGTTCAGGCGTATATCAACGAGATGCCCAGTAACAGGGGCGTTAGTATTGTAGCTGCAACATTGGCACCAAGGTATTGAGGATATTTGCCGATATCTTCTGCGTGTCTATAGGCGCCTGAAATTGAGAATATTGAAAGAAAAATGGGCATTACCGCTATCAAGCTTAAACCTGGGAAATACCCATAGTAAATTCCAATCAGGATAATTGAATAAGCGGACAGGAAGGAGATGCCGTATACGTGGCTGCTGGCTTTGGTGCCATAAGCAATAGGAAGATGATTGCGCCCGACACGCTTATCGGCCTGGATATCTGGAAACTGATTAAGCAGCAGCAGATTATTAACAAGAAAAAATGGAACAAGGGCTGCAAGCAATGGCGTGATAGAGTTTTCGCCCGTCAAAACAAAATGCGTACCGGTAACCATCAGTATTCCAAACCCCAGTCCTGGTGCAATCAAGCATAGTAATGGCCAGTGATTGATCCATTTAGAGTATGTCAGGATGATGACAAGGCCAATGATACCGATAGGTAGTATCAATGCGCCATGACTAGTAACGAAATATACACCTATTGCCGATGTTATTGATAAGGTGATCAAGCCGGCTGCCAGTACCATGCCGGCCATGGCCGGATTGCCGGGCAGGGCGCCACTGCCGCCACTAAACGGCGTTTTAATCGTTATCAGGTCCAGGCCGCTTTTAAAATCAGCGTATTCATTAAGTGTGTTGACGCTTATGTGCGCACACAGTGCACCAATTACAATAAGAACCAGCAAAGTGGTATCGACTGTCCCCCTGGCGGCAATTGCTGTGCTGGTGCCAAGGAAAACACAAACCGGCGTCAGGATCAGGAAAGGTGGTCTTATTGTTTGCAATAATGTTCGAAACTGCATTCCTTGACCAGCTCCCTTTATTTGTTGCTTGTTGTTAGTTTCAGATGTTTCCCGATAATTGTTCATTAGTGCTGGATTTTTGATTATAGTAGAACAGCATTTTACCCATTAAACCATTACAGGATGATAGTCATGACAGATAAAGACTCAATAACACATAAAAAACCCCAGAATGAACAGGGAATAAACCGTCGTCAAATTCTAATGGCAATGGGTGCGGTTGCAACCGCTGCCTATACAGGCTCGGCAGCAGCTGCCATGCCCGGACACAACCACAGCAAGCATACGGCGCAGCATCCTGAAGTGCTTGATGCCACCAATGCCTGCCTGGACAAAGGGCAGCGCTGTATTGCGCATTGCCTGGTCAGTTTCGTCGAGGGTGACTTAGAGCTGGCGAAGTGCGCGAGCAAGGTGCACGAAATGCAGGCTATATGCGGGGCATTTTCCTATCTCGTGGCGGCAAACTCGGTGTATTCGAAGGAATACGCCAGTATTTGTACGGCAGCGTGTGAAGACTGCGCTAAAGAGTGCAGAGAGCACGACGAGCACCATGAGTGCCGTGAATGTGCTGAGGCCTGTGAAGATATTGTGAAAGCAATCAAGAAATCATTCGCCTAGCTCGCATATTGCATGAGAATGCAGACAATGGGGTATATTTTATAAAATCAGTCAGTGAGTTAATTTGTTCGATTGGCCGAAAAGCATAGCCATAGCTATGGTTACAGGTCAATCGGGCAAAGTGGCCGCTGAAATTTTTCCAAAAACTGCATAGCGTTGTTGGGTACATCGTGTACTTTTCTAAGATACGAAAAATTTCAATCCCGCTCATGTACTTAAGTGGATTTGTGAGCGTTCTCATGCAATATGCGGGCTAGTTGTACCGGTTCAGACTCGATGGTTTTTTTC
>DAOWLL010000583.1 GCA_030641945.1 Gammaproteobacteria bacterium
GTCTGTGTGTGGATATGGCCTTCGTCACGAAGTTTTAAATAGATACTGGAAGCGAATTCTTTGTTTTCATCAGAATGCGTGCTGTAATAATTATCAAAGTCGATCAGAAAGTCAGCGAAATCAGCTTCATGTTCTTTTTTTGTAGCAGCAATCAGTTCTTCCGGGGTAATACCATCCTGGCGTGCACGCAACATGATCGGGGTGCCATGGGCATCATCGGCGCAAACGTAATAACAGTTATTGCCGCGCAGGCGCTGGAAACGGGCCCAGATGTCCGTCTGTATATATTCAACCAGATGGCCAAGGTGGATCGGTCCATTAGCATAAGGCAGGGCGCTGGTGACCAGGATGTTGCGTTTGGATGTCATGTGTTGAGGGACTGGGCTACGTTGTACAAATGGCGCACAATTTAGCATTTTGGCTGGCTTAATGCACTAAAAACCCGGATCAATGCAGTATTAGAACTATTGAATTTAAACTTTTTGACCCCATAAACAATGGCTACCTCTTTAGGGTTAGCCTGCCTCCCCTGAAAAGCTAAGGTTAAAACAAGGCGCTAATGCTGTAGAATGCGCCACCATTAAATTTTAGAGTTAAATTTTCGGTGTGCCTGATTAGATAGCAGGCCGAAAATTCAATCCAATGCGGAGTTCGCCATGAGCGTTACAAAAGAACAAGTTGAATCAGCCCTTAAACAATATATCGATCCCTTTTTAGAAAAGGATCCAGTGACAGCTGGTGTGGTTAAAGATATTGCAATTGAAGGCGGTGATGTAAAAGTCAAAATCGTTCTCGGTTATCCTGCATTTGGTTTTGTTGATAAATTATCAGCTGATTTAAAAGCAAAGATTGAAGCAGTTGACGGTGTCTCGTCTGCAGAAGTTGATGCTTCCTGGGAAATAGGCAGTCACAGTGTACAGGGCGGCATGAATCCGCTGGAAGGCATCAAGAATGTGATCGCTGTAGCATCGGGTAAAGGCGGCGTGGGTAAATCAACCACGGCAGTAAACCTGGCGCTGGCGCTACAGATGGAAGGCGCACGCGTAGGTGTTCTGGATGCAGATATCTACGGCCCAAGTATTCCTCGTATGTTAGGTATCGAAGGCAAACCTGAATCGTCTGATGGAAAATCTTTAGAGCCAATGGGCGGTCATGGCCTGCAAGCCATGTCGATCGGTTTCATGATCGATGAAGAGACGCCGATGATCTGGCGTGGCCCGATGGTGACACAGGCATTAGAACAGTTGCTGCGTGATACCCGCTGGAAATCACTGGATTACCTGATCATCGACTTACCACCGGGCACCGGTGATGTGCAGTTAACACTGGCACAAAAAGTGCCAGTCAGCGGCGCGGTCATCGTGACCACGCCACAGGACATCGCATTATTAGATGCACGTAAAGGTCTGAAGATGTTCGAGAAGGTAGAGGTGCCGGTACAGGGTGTGGTTGAGAACATGAGTATTCACATCTGTACTGAGTGTGGACATGCAGAACATATCTTCGGTCAGGGCGGCGGTGAGAAAATGTGTGATTTACATAATGTTGATTTTCTTGGCGCATTGCCGCTGGATATTACTATCCGTATCAATGCGGATGAGGGCCATCCATCGGTGGCAGATGATCCAGACAGCAAGGCATCAATGATTTATCGTGATATTGCACGTCGTACTGCGGCTAAACTGTCACTGAAAGCGAAAGACTATTCAGCTAAATTCCCGAATATTGTTATTCAGAATAACTAAGCTGGATTTTAATTTTTGGAATGATAAAAAAGCAGTCTTCGGACTGCTTTTTTGTGGTCGTTGA
>DAOWLL010000344.1 GCA_030641945.1 Gammaproteobacteria bacterium
CCTGCTTCACCCGGCAACGTAGCCCGGATGAAGCATCGCGCAATCCGGGGATTACCCCAAACCCGGATTCCGCTTCGCTACATCCAGGCTACCTGCTTCGCCCGACAACGTAGCCCGGATGAAGCATCGCGTAATCCGGGATTATTACTCCCCAAAATTCATACCTTTAATTTCTTTTACTACACCACCCCAGTCTTCAGGTAACATCCCTGATTGTACATAACGATGAAATGATGAATGCGACCATGCTGAGACGTTATCAACATAACCATGCTTTACCGGATTGTAATGGATGTAATCAATGTGAGATTTCAAATCCTGCTCATCCATTATCGTGTGTTCCCAATAACGCCTTTGCCATAATAAATACTCACCTCGAGCATTTTTCTCTAATGGAACACCATATTTGAGGAGTGAACGTGTAAACAGGCTTTTAATCGCTTTCCACCGACCCGGATAATCAAAATCATCCCTGGGCAATTTCCAGATTGTATGCAGATGATCTGGCAGGACCACAGTAGCAACCTCATCGAATCGAGATTTGCTTTTTACCGTTTGAACAGATTGAAGAAGATGATCTATGTGATCAATAAAGTAAGTTGATGTTCGATCTTGAAGTGCCGCAGTGAAAAAATATGTTCCACCAGGTACAAAGTTCCTTCTATAGCCCACCATGGCTTTGTTGTATCCCTACAGTTTTTTATGAGAATGTAAATCCGGGTTTGTATCGCAAATTGAAGGGTCCCGGATTACAGTATACATCCATGTATCCTGCCCTTTGGGCCAGCCATGGGCTGTTCAAATTCGAATCCAATCGAATTTAGTACGCTGCGCTTCATCCAGGCTACCGCTTGAATTGAAAGCTAACCCTGCTCTGCCGCTGCAGACTTCGCAGCTGAGCCATCACCAATAATCGCTTTCAGGCGATCCATATCTGAAATATTCACACGGCGGCGGTCGACTTCGATGATGTTCTCGTCCTGCAGGTGTGCAAACAACCTGCTGACGGTTTCAACAGCGAGTCCAAGATAGTTGGCGATATCCTGTCTCGGCATGGTCAGGTTGAATTCGGTTTGTTTCCAGTGGCGCTGTGCCATTCTTTTTGACAGGCTGACCAGAAAGCTTGCCAGTTTCTCTTCGGCACTCATTCTGCCAAGCAGTAATAACATGGCATGGTCCTTGGTGACTTCCTTGCCCATGATACGGCGCATTGCATACTGAATGCTTGGCACCAGGTGGCAAACTTCGTCGAGTTTTTCCAGCGGGAATTCGCAGACGCTTGATGTTTCCAGTGCAACTGATGAACATGTATGTGCATCACCGGAGAAACCATCCATACCCAGTAGCTCACCGGGCAAATGGAAACCGACAATCTGTTCTTCACCGTTGGGATTATCGACCAGTGTTTTTACACTGCCCGACAATACGGCATATATCGAACGGTTGGTATCACCCGCGCGAAACAGGTAATCGTTTTTATGTACCGGTTTTTTACGTTCGATTATTTTGTCAACCAGTTCCAGTTCTTCTTCACTCATACCCTGCGGTACGCACAACTCACGCAAGCTGCAATTTGCGCAGGAAACTTTTAGTTGGTCAAAATTGATCTGTGTCGCTTCAGTCATATCCAACAACTGTTATTGTCATTTGTTCGTAAATGATACCCTATTTCGAACATCTGTAAACAAGATTCAATTACTTAACGCAGGAATGTTGCGTAAAAATCAATCACTTCCGTTATAGTCCATCAGGCTTTTATAATATAACCCCTCGTAATTGCCCGACAGACGGCGACGAATCATCCTGAAATCACATCATGTGCGCTGATCAAGCTGAACAAACCTGCTTCCACTGCGGCCTGCCTGTTCCCAGGGGGGTGGACATTAGCGTTGAAATCAGCGGAGAACCACGGCCCATGTGCTGCCATGGCTGCGAGGCCGTGGCACAGGCGATCGTGGACAGCGGCATGGACAGCTATTACAGCTACCGCACGGAAAATGCGCCCAGGGCACGCGAAGTGGTGCCCGCCTTCCTGGAGCAGCTCAAGGCCTACGATAACCCGGTGGTACAAAAACGATTCGTGCATGAGCAGGACAAGCTGAGTGAAGTTTCGCTGATTCTGGAAGGCATTGTCTGCGCCGCCTGTGTCTGGCTCAATGAGCGCCATCTGCAGGCACTTCCCGGTGTCGTCGAAGTCAATATCAACTATTCCAACCACCGCGCACTGGTGCGCTGGGACAGCAGCAAAATCAGCCTGAGCGAGATTCTCGAATCCATCAGCCGCATCGGCTACCTGGCCCACCCTTACGATCCCGACCGGCAACAGCGCGTCATCGAGAAAGAACGCAAGCAGCAGCTCAGGCGACTCGGCCTCTCCGGTGTGCTCGGCATGCAGGTCATGATCCTGGCGGTGGCACTCTATACCGGCGAATGGTGGGGCATGGATGAAGCCTTCCGAAACTTTTTCCGCTGGACCAGCCTGCTGCTCACGGTTCCGGTGCTGATGTTTGCTTCACGCGTGTTTTTCATCTCTGCCCTGCGCGATCTGAAACAGAAGCATGCCGGCATGGATGTGCCGGTATCGCTGGGCATTGGCATCGCCTTTAGCGCCAGCGTCGCCCATACCATCAGCGGCAACGGCGATATCTATTTCGATTCTGTGGTGATGTTTACTTTTTTCCTGCTCAGTGCGCGCTATTTCGAGATGACGGCAAGAAAACGCTCGACCGAGGCCACCGAGGCCCTGGTCAGCCTGCAACCCGCGGTGGCGGCAAAACTGGTCAGCATCAATGGCCGGGACGAAGAACATGCGGTACCGGTGGCAGAACTGGAACCGGGTGATCGTGTGCTGGTACGCCCGGGCGATACTATTCCGGCAGACGGTATTATCGAGAGCGGCGCCTCGGGCATCGATGAGTCATTGATCACCGGCGAGAGTATGCCGATAACGAAAACCAGCGGCGACGATGTTATCGGTGGCAGCATCAACTCGGAAAGCCCGCTGATTATCAGCATCAGCCATGTCGGCGCCGATACCGTGTTAGCCGCAATTCAGCGTTTGCTGGACAAGGCTCAAAGTGAAAAGCCTGCCGTGGCCCAGCTCGCCGACAGCATCGCATCGAAGTTTGTCATGGCCATCCTCGCCATCGCCTCACTGGTTGCAATTTTCTGGATAATGCAGGGTTCGGAGAACTGGCTGCCGATTACCG
>DAOWLL010000138.1 GCA_030641945.1 Gammaproteobacteria bacterium
ATTCAACGTCCACGCACTTACATACTGTCTGCGTCCATCGCCTGAAGGCGAGGGGTTTATAGATCCCCTATCGGGGACTCTAACCCGCATACTGCACGAAGGATTTGGATTTTAGGGGCAAACTGGCAAAAAATCTTCTGGAAAGATTTTTCGCGCAAGCCCCGACAGGGGTGAGTCTCATGGATGAGACGAACAACCAGGTTGTGCGATCGCACGCGGATTCATAGCCATAGCTATGGATCAAGGGGGATCGTTCAAGATGCGCCGCCAGGTTGTTCATAAAACCACACGGACAAGCTGTAACTGGATTTACCCCGTTCATTTTGTTGAATATGACTCTAATACTAATCACTAACGAATTCAGTGTCCGCCTTCGTGCAATATGCGGGCTAATGCACTGGCGACAGGTTAACTTGATAGAGATCAATCACATATAAGATTTTAGCATTTCATTGCTAATCTAATTGAGAATCGTTTGCATTTGTATTGTTCGTCTGTATAATGCCATCCAAAACAAGATTTTTCTTTATTTGGAGCCCCCAATGAAACGCTGTAAACCACTAGTCTCGTCGGTAGCGGCAGCAATTGCACTATCCGCTTCAGCACCCACCCTGGCGGTAACGGATGAGGAATTCAAGGCCCTGCAGGACCAGATCAACCAGCTGGCTGATGCTGTTGAAAGCTCAGCCAGCACTGAAACCAACAAGGTTCATATCGGCGGTTATGGCGAACTGCACTACAACAACCTGGAAAGTCCGGACGGCAGTGAATTCAAGCAGCTCGATTTCCACCGCTTTGTCCTGTTCTTCGGTTATGACTTCAGCGACAGTATTCGCTTCCATTCGGAAGTCGAAATTGAACATGCACTCGTTAAGGATACAGCTGATGGATCTGGTTCTGGAGAAATTGAACTTGAACAGGCCTACATCGAATTCGACCTGACCGAGAACATGGAAGCCAGGGGCGGCCTGTTCCTGATCCCGGTCGGTATTCTGAACGAAACCCATGAGCCTCCCACCTTCTATGGTGTTGAGCGCAATCCGATTGAAACGAGAATAATCCCCTCAACATGGTGGGAAGGCGGTGCCGCATTAACCGGCCGCATTGGTGGTTCGGGCCTGAGTTATGACCTGGCTATCACATCGGGTCTTGACGGCGGCACAGATGTTCGCGGCGGCAGGCAAAAAGTCGCCAAGGCAACAGCCAACGACCCAGCCTATACCGGTCGCCTGAAATACACCGGGCTTCGGGGACTGGAACTGGCAGGTACGGTCAACTACCAGTCTGACATGACGCAAAGTACTGACCCAGATATCAACGACGCTGTACTACTGTCAGCCCACGCCATCTACAACATCAGCCAGTTCCAGCTGCGTGCGCTCTATGCGAACTGGGATATCGATGTAACTTCTAATGCTACGCCCGAAGATCAGGCCAGGGACAAACAGGACGGTTACTATGTTGAAGGCTCGTGGAAGTTTGTGCCCAGCGCTGGCGTGTTTGCCCGCTACAATGCCTGGGACAATGGCGGCCTGGGTGATACTGAAAAAACCCAGACCGACATAGGCATCAATTACTGGCCACACGAAGACGTTGTCATCAAATTCGATATCCAGAAACAGGACCACGGCGCTGTCAATACGGCCAGCGAACAGGATGGCTTCAACATTGGCATCGGTTATCAATTTTAACAGTAACAGACATGACTCCTGGTTATGTGCTGCAGTTGCAGAGGGGCCCAGAGAGATCCTGCGGGCTCCTCTTTTTTTGTCAGCTTCTAGCCCGCCATGAAAAATATCGCTTTCATCCTGCTGCTTTCACTGCTTTCAGCCAATACGCTCGCAGGCGGCGTCTACCAGGAACCCGATGCGTTTATTGCTGAGGTCTTTGCTGATAATCCACCAAAAGTCGAGGTGATCTGGCCCGATAAAGAGCTGAAAGCACAGATAAAGGACATACTGGACCATGATTACAAGGGCCTGCGTATACGCTACTGGAAGCAGGAGCAGAGAACCGCATGGGTGCTTGATGAAATTGGCAAGGACAAACCCATAACAACGGGCTTTGTGATTAACAACGGCAGAATCGAGCGTGTGCGTGTACTGGTCTTCAGGGAAAGCCGCGGCTGGGAAATTCGGCATGCCTTCTTTACCGACCAGTTCGATAACGCATCGTTGAAAAACGACATGAAACTGGACCGTCATATTGACAATATATCGGGCGCCACATTATCTGTCAGAGCAGTGACAAAACTCGCGCGTGTCGCTCTGTTGCTTGATCAGACTGTTAGCGCACAAAAGGAAAGTTAATGACTGGACGCAAACCAAAAAGATTCATTGCATTCCTCTGGCATCGACGCATCGGGCTGGTCGCTATCATCCTGGTCATTGTTCTCGCGATAACCGGCATCATGCTGAACCATACGGAAGAGCTGAAACTGGATGAAAACTATGTCGAATCTTCATTGCTGCTTGGCTGGTATGGACTCGAACCTGAAGGTGAGGCAATCAGCTATGATATCGGCGAACATGTAATAACCGTGCTTGATCAGCTGGTCTTTTTTAACTCCTACCCGGTAACCAAAACCGGGCAGACATTTCTTGGCGCAGTTAAAGCCGAGCAATTAATCGTGCTGGCTTTTGATACAGAGCTCGTATTGCTCACGCATGACGGCGAGCTCGTAGAACGTATGCCGACAGGACACAGCTTCTCCGACATACAGCGCATCGGTATCAAATACAATCGCCCGGTTATAGAAACCAGTGATCCTTTGTATTACATGGCAGATGAACACATCCTGGACTGGGATGTGATTATTAACGAAGACATCAGCTGGGCACAGAAGACCACGCTAAATCAGACGAAAATGTCGGTTCTGCTCGAATCGTTTCGAGGCAGGGGATTAACCCTGGAGCGTGTCGTGCTTGATCTGCATAGCGGCAGGCTGTTTGGTGACTACGGTACTTACCTTATGGATGCCGCCGCTGTCGCCCTGCTCTGGTTATCGTGCAGCGGACTCTGGGTATGGTGGAGTCGAAGAATGACGCAGAAAAATAAGCGTCATTTTCAAAAGCATCACCGTTAAAAACAGTGGTAAGGGACGAGGGAAAAGTGGTAAGGATGGATTACAATAAACTCAATAACTCGTTACTAGCCACTCTCCACTGCCGGACCCTTCGGCCACGAATTGATCACTGCCTGCACCAGCGTCGCCAGCGGTATCGCAAAAAACACGCCCCATACACCCCACAAGCCGCCAAACACCAGCACCGAGATAATGATTGCTACAGGATGCATGTTCACCACTTCTGAGAACAGCAGGGGAACGACCACGTTCGCATCCAGTGCCTGCACCACAAGGTAGGCAATCATGACGTACAGGAAATTATCACCCGGCCCCCACTGGAACCATGCAATCAATGCCACCGGTATGGTTACAGCAATAGCGCCCACATAGGGAATAATTACCGACAGGCCAATGAACAAACTAAGCGTCGCTGCATAATTAAGACCCATCAATCCCAGAGGAATATACGCGGCAACACCAACGATCAGGATCTCCAGCAGTTTGCCGCGAATATAATTTCCCATCTTGGCATCGACATCTTTCCAGACTGTATAAGCGAGACCATGGTCCTTGGGTAGAAATCGTGTAAACCAGGTAATGATCTTCTCCTTGTCCTTGAGCATGAAAAACACGAGCAACGGGATCACGATCAGGTACACCATCATCATGAACAGGTTTCCTGCAGATGCCAGTGAATAGGACACTGCTTTTTGCCCGACAGCAACCAGCTCATTGTTAATACTGGTAATGACTTCGTTGACCTGTACCTCTGAAATCAGCGGATATTTCTCCGGCAGCGCCAGGATCTTCTGCTGAAGCTTTTCCAGTATAGAGGGAAAATCACGCACAAACTGCGTTATTTGCCGGGTCACCAACGGCACCAGGCCGAGCAATACAATCAACAGGGTAGTAACAAAAACGAAAACCGTAAATATAACGGAGATTATTCGCGGCACACCAACATTGGTGATTCTTCTTACGATGCCTTCCAGCGCATAGGCAATTACCAGGCTGGCAAGGACCGGTGCCAGGATATCCCCCCAGTAAAGCACAATGATCGTACCGAGCACGATCATCAACACAAGAATTACAGCCTGTGGATTCGAGAAATTACGCTCGTACCAGGCATGTAGAAATTCAATCATTCAAATTCCCTGAGTATTTTTTTATAAGTATCTTCGAACAGCGCTTCGATTTCATTGATCACTTCATCTGCATCACGCCCCTTTACCATGTGATCGGTCATCAGGTTTGATGCAACAGCAAATACTTCCATACTGTCAATCATAGGATACGTCAGCTTCAGGCGCTTGATTGCTCCAACAACGGTCTCGTTTTCCGCCCTTGGAACTTCAACAGGTTCACCAATATCCTGTTGCACAATGCCACCCTTTGTTTGAAGGAACTCGGCATAATCGAACAGGCTTTGCTGTCGATCCTTATCAAGTGTATTGAACAGGTCAGCCAGCGCTTTTGCATCACGCTTCATTTAACAACCCCGAAAATGATTGATTACTCTTCTTTGCAAAACTCTTGCGCAAATGACAACAGCTGATCAGCCGCTCGCGATTTGAATTTATAACGCTGGCGTACAAATGAAAACGGCCTTTCGAGTGAAGGCTTCAACTCTACTGCTGTGAGCGTGGCCAGCTTCAATTCCTTAATTATAGTTGCACGGGACACAATAGATATCCCCATGCCTGCTTCAACAGCACCCTTGATCGCTTCCGGGCTGCTCAGTTCAAAACAGATATTCAGCGCTTCACCGTTACCATGTTTTTCCACATAGGTAGTTATCACTTCCTGGGTACCGGAACCGTGTTCGCGGCTTATGAACGGATAAGAAATAAAGTCTTCAACACGCAACTTCTTCTCACCTGCCAGCACATGTTCATTTGGCATAATCACAACCAGATGATCCATTTTGCACTCTTCAACAACAAGGTTTTTGTTGTTGACAGAGCCCTCAACAATGCCCAGGTCAATATCATTGTTTTCGACCATGGAAACAATATCTTCGGTATTGGATTCACGTAAATTGATTATTACTTCCGGAAACTTTGTTTTAAACTCTCCTATCAGTAACGGCAGCATGTACTCTGCTATGGTTGTACTGGCACCCAGGGTCACTGATCCGCTGACATCACCCGTCATCTCGGTGATGCTGCGCGTCATATCCTCGTATAGTTTCAGTATCCGATCAGAATAGGTATAAACCTGTTTGCCCACATCAGTTAGTGTCACCTTGTTATGGGTACGATCGAAAAGGCGGGTATTGAACTGCTCTTCCAGCTGGCGAATCTGAAAGGTCACGGCCGGCTGGGTCATATGCAGCTCTTCAGCCGCTTTGGTAAAATTCAGCAGTCGAGCTACAGTGTTAAATATTTTAAGTCGCCTGTCCGCCATATATAAACAGTTCTGAAAAGCTGTATTTTTTGCCTGAAAAGGCTATGGTAACACTCATACAGGAAAAAAGGAGCTTAGATGCATGCCTACCAAAATCAATCAACCCGGCCCGAGTTCAACACGGCATAATTGCTCTTTAATGTTGATGAAGAACTTCGTTATCGCCAC
>DAOWLL010000417.1 GCA_030641945.1 Gammaproteobacteria bacterium
CACCAGTGTCACGGTACCGGTGCAGAACACGGGTACCGGTGTCGCAAAAAATATCTCGCTCAATGCTGCCAATCTCGCCGTATACAACATTACGGTGAATAATCTTTTATCGCCCAACTGGTCGTATGCGGCAGGCGTGTTCACCTATACCGGCACACTGGCTGCAGGTGCATCCGCAAACCTGGTGTTCAATATCAGTGCCAGTTCGTGTCCACCACCGGCTGATCAGAACATTGACTGGATTCCTGCTTATCAAAACGCCTGCGGCACTGATTTCTTCCCGCCGCTGCGTTTTTCTTCGACCACGACGACCAATGCCCCGACTGTCGATGTCACCAAGAGTGTTTCAGCAGCTGCTTTAAATATCGGTAACCCGGGTTCATACACCTTGACACTGGGAGGCAACAACACGGTCAGCCTGCCGGATGACGGATTTGCAACAAACCTGGATTTCGTTGTAACAGACACCTTGCCGCTTGGTGTTACGGGTGCTGTGATCAATGCCATACCACCGACCACCGAAGTGCTGGTTAATGGTGCGCCTTATACAGCGGGTAATCTCATACCTGACAATGCCGCCATTACCTGGCGGGGTGACCGTGATGACCTGTCGCCGTTGCCGAGTTTGCAGATCGATTTCATAGCGGGCGGTGTCTGTCCGGCAGGGGTGACGATTGGCAATACCGCAACAATGGACTATGCGGGCTGTGGCATTAACAACAGTGACTCGGCCGGATTTATCCTCAATGAAGATCCGGCCGGTGGCGCCATAACGAACATTGCTGTCGGCGGCGATGGGAATTTCCAGGCAGGTGCGCGTGACACCGATGGTGTTATCGACACACAAAACCGCGAAGGCGAACATATTCCTTTCACTGTTTCATACAGCTTCCCTGCGGGCTTTAATGGTACCTGGGCCGGTAGCAGTTATACAGGCGAGTTAAGAAGCGCAGCAGGTGCCGGTGTGCCGCTGGCACTGACTAACAATCGTAATAATGTGCATCTCACCATCACACGTATCAGTGACGGCGCAGTTGTTTGTAATGCCGATCTAAATCCCGCATCCGGTGACTTCACTGGTGGTGATGGTACTGCGGCGCTGGTCATTACCGACTTCGGTTCATTGTCACCTGCCGGTTGTAACGCATTGCCGGTGAATATGGCCGATCACGACATGGTCATCACCTACGCTGCCACTTCTCCTGATGGTGATCTTGATGGTAATAACGATCCATTAAACACCGATAACATCGGCGGTTACCTGGAAAACACAACACTGACTGTTAACGGCGGTCCGCTCAGTTGTCTGGGCAATACTGATTTTGTGCAGGCGGCGAATGTCAACATTGAACGTGCTGTGCTGGATATCTCCGCAACTTTAAATAGTGGCAATCCTGTTTCAGTATGTTCGATAACGCCGGTAACGATGAACCTCACTGGTCCAGCAGTCGATACCAATGCGGACAATATATTTCTGCAATTCAATGATTCGAGTTTCGAGTTTATCGACGCAGCCGGTAACCCGGGTAATCCTGCAACTGATCTGACTTATGGCGGTTCGCTGTCAGCATTGACTATCAATGCGGCGCGTTCAGTTAATGACATACAGATGGCAGCTGTGCCCATCACAGATGACCTGACTGCGGATGGAAGTGTCAGTTTTAATGTCCGCCTGAGAGACAGTATGGTGCCCGGCAGTATGGCAGTGCAACTGGACTATGACAGCAATCATACTTCGCCAGATGGTGCCGCTAGCGATACTGGCCGTGATTTCACTATAAATAACATCGCAACGCCGTTCGAGGTTCTTTCCGGTCAGCTCGAAATGGAATTTTTACCGCCTGACATTATTCTGCTGGATTCAACTAACTACGCTTTCCGCGCACAAATTACCAACGTTGGTACGGGTGATGCCGTTAATGCCGAATACCGCATTATCTTGCCGGCCGGTATGACTTTCAATACGTCTACACCAGTGCCGCTGTCCATCGGTCCGGTCACCGCTGCTGGCCAGTTAATTGAATGGGACCTGGGTGATCTGCCTGCAGGCGGCAACGTCAATATCGATATTGAAACCATCATCGATCAGACGACCTGTTTTCAGAATCCGGGCGAAGTCATCATTTCAGAAAACGAATGGGGTTGCGGTAGTCCGATTATAAATACAACGGCCGATCCGGGTATTTTACTCGCGCCCACCCAGCTTACCCTGACGCACGATTCCAATAACAGTTTCTGTGAACTATGTAACGAAGGTGAAGTACGCTTGCTGGTAACCAATACCGGCAGCGTGTTGCTGACAGATGTAGACGTGTTCGAGAACCTGATGTCCTCAGGCTTAACCTACGTAGCAAACTCGACAACTTACCTGGTTGATGGTGTTGCCGGCCCAGCGCCTTTGGCTGAACCGCTTGTCAGTGGTCTCAATGGAGAGGTCATCAACTGGACAAAAGCGCAGATCCCTGAACTGGCTAATCTGTACAGTGCATTCAGTGCCGGCCCCGGGCAGCCGCAGGAAATCGAAATCCGCTTCCGTGTGAGACGTAACACAGCTGCAGGTTTTGACCAGGAAGGACTGATCAGCGCCAACAGAAACATCCAGGCAAGTG
>DAOWLL010000094.1 GCA_030641945.1 Gammaproteobacteria bacterium
CCGCAGGGCGAGGCCTGAAGCGCACATCTACTGCGTTGCACTTCTTGCAAAGGACTAAGGCCATTTGCTGCAAAGCGCGCCTTGTATCTGCACGCTTCAGGTCTCGCAGAGATAATATATAATTGATCAGAGGCTCCTTAAGATTATTTACTTTGTTTACCCAGCTCGGGCGCAATCATGTAACGCCAGATCAAGGTGAATAAGTGTCAGCTCTTTGATTTATGATTCTTGATAATGCCACTTACGGTCGAATAGTGTAACCCGAAGTGATTCCCGATTTCCTTCAATGTATACCCTCCGCTTCGGTAAGCTTTGCTTATGGCTGCAAAATCCAAAGATCTGCCCCCTTCTTGCACAGCGTGATGATGAACCTCAAACGACCGTTTTCGGGTGGATTTTCGCTAAATGGATGGGTTATGCTTCCTTTATCCTGATCCTGCTACCTATAGACGACGCTCAACAAGGAGTCGCTGACGATGTTGCGTAAGATCCTGCTGCCAACCATCTGTGTCATCCTCGCCTGGGGATTCTGGGTCAGTCCCGATTTCAAGACCATCGCTGCCGGGGTCTCCATCTTTCTGTTCGGCATGCTGTCGCTGGAACAGGGGTTCCAGGCGTTCGCCGGCGGCACCCTGGAACGGATACTCGATAAGACGACCGACAAGCTCTGGAAGAGCCTCAGTTTCGGTATCGTCAGCACCACCCTGATGCAGTCCAGCTCGCTGGTCTCGGTCATCACTATCTCCTTCCTGAGCGCCGGCCTGCTCGATCTCGCCTCCGGGGTCGGGATCATCTTCGGTGCGAATATCGGCACCACCACTGGAGCCTGGCTGGTCGCCGGTTTCGGCCTGAAGGTCAAGATATCTGCCTATGCGATGCCGATGCTGGTCTTCGGCGTGCTGTTGCTGTTCCAGGATTCCAGGAACATGAAGGGCATCGGCTACATCCTGGTTGGCCTCGGTTTTCTGTTTCTCGGCATCCACTACATGAAAGAAGGGTTCGATGCGTTCAAGGACAGCTTCGACCTGGCCAAGTTCGCCGTCGCCGGCTATCCCGGGCTGTTCCTGTTCGCCGGCATCGGCATCGCGGCAACGGTGGTGATGCAGTCCAGTCATGCCACGCTGGTACTGACTATTACCGCGCTTGCCGCCGGGCAGATCACCTACGAAAACGGGCTCGCGCTGGCCATTGGCGCTAATGTCGGTACCACCATCACCGCCATAATCGGCTCGATGAGCGCAAATGAACAGGGCAAGCGGCTGGCCGCGGCGCACCTGGTCTTCAATATGGTTACCGGTCTGATCGCGATCGCGTTTATCTATCAGATGATGGCGTCAGTAGAATGGATCAGCGCCCATGTCGGCATCGCCGAGGATGACTACACCTTGAAGCTGGCGGTGTTCCATACCCTGTTCAACACCATTGGCGTACTGGTGATGCTGCCGTTGATCGGCAGACTGGTCAGCACGCTGGAAGGCATGTTCAAACCCAGGGACGTCCTTGTCAACCAACCTAAATATCTGACCGACGCTGTCATTGAATTCCCGGACACTGCGCTGGAGGCAATCCGGCAGGAAACTCTGCGGGTTTGGGACCACACCATCGGCATCCTGGCCGGAGTGTTCGGCTTCGAGCGCGGCCAGGTTTGCTCCGACACCGACCTTGCGGCGGTCGCACAGTCCCAGCGCACGCTGCCGGATTTCGACGTGGACGCGGCCTACGAACAGCAAGTGAAGCCGCTGTACAGCGCCATCATCACCTTCCTCAGCCGTGCCGGATTCTCCTGGCAGGATGAGCAGTCCGGCGACATCCACTGGCTGCGCGAGGCCAATCAGAATATGGTCGATGCGATCAAGGCCAGCAAACACCTGCGTAAGAACCTTGAGACCGCGGCGGCATCGACAAATGAGGAACAGCGCGCGGTCTACAACAATATGCGCGTTCAACTGTCGCTGTTGATCCGCGAACTGGAGGAGATTCGATCGGCGTCTGCGGACGAGTCTCCGGTGTTATCGCTGGACCACCTGCGCCTGATCCTGCACGAACACTGCGATATATTCAACACACGCATGGCCGCAGCGTTGACCGAAGACCGGATCTCCGGCGAGTTGGCGGTCTCGCTGCTGAATGATTCCAACTACGGGCAGGAGGTCTTTAGCAAGCTCGTGGATATGGGCGAAACCCTGTTCGTCAGGCACAACCGCAGCCTCAGTGATGCCGAGCGTGAAGTGCTGTTGAGCGAAGACGAACTGCTCGAGCTCGAAACCTGAAACGCTTATAGCGACTATACTATAGAGTACTGAGCCACTATCCTGGAAACACACAATGGCAGAGAATAAACTACTCACCCGCCTGGAAGACTACCTCGGCCTCGGCGCCAAACGCCGCAAGAAACAGGTGGACGAACTGGAAAAAATCATCCAAAAGATCAGGAAGAAAGAAAAGGCGCTGGTCGTCGAGTGCCGCAACGCCGGCAAAGGCAAAAAGCGCGATATGCTGGGAAAGCGCATCGTGATCCTCCGTGCCCAACGCAAGAAGGGTCAGAAAGCACTGAAGAACATCAAGTAGAAATCGACCGTCACGTCAGGAATCTGTTTGCGGTATTCGACGAACACTCACCTTCTCGATGCTGCGGCTGGTTGCATGCAGAATTTTGACTTCCAGATCATCGATGACGAATGTTTCATCCACCTGCGGGATTTTCTCGGTATGGCTGAGAATCCATAATCCGACAGTATCTGTCGGCTTGCCCGGCAAGTCCATTTCAAACAGCGATTCAATAACCCGTAATTCTGCAGAACCTTCTACCACTATTTCATCATCTGATATCATCTCTGCATCATGCGGGGTGATATCGCTCTCATCGTAGATCTCACCCACCAGTTCTTCCATCAGGTCTTCCAGCGTGACGATGCCGCGCTCATCACCAAACTCATCGACAACAATGGCAAAAATACGGCTGCTACGCCTGAACTTGGCAAACAGGTCATCAATTCCCAGGTATTGTGGAACATAGAGTGGTTCGTGCCCGATGTTCTCTATGGACTCATCATGGCGTTCGTTTGCTGATGCTTCCAGCAAATCACGCAGATGGAGCAGCTTGTAGAATTGATTCGTTTCCTTATTTAACAGTGGAATGCGGGAATACGGTTTCTGGATAACAATCGGCAGAACGTCGGCTACAGTTTGACGACCGTCAAGGGAAAAAACGTCTCTCATCGGTGTCATCACGTCCCTGACCGTAAGATCATTGAAGCCGAAGACACGTTCGATAATTTCCTTTTCATCATGCTCAATTTCGCCTTCCTGTACGCCATAGCCGAGCATGCTGATCAGTTCAGACTCCGTCACCGTCGGTTCCTCCTTGCCGCCGGTCAAATGGTATACCGAGGTGGTGAATTTACTGAACATCCACACCAGCGGGTAAATCAATCGCATAAAGCTCAGCAGTGGCATTGCGATAAACAAAGAGATGCGTTCAGGGTAGCGTGTGGCCAGGCTCTTGGGTGTGATCTCGCCGAAAACGAGGATAAACAGTGTCAGCAGTCCAACAGCTATGCCCGGCCCTGCACTGCCGAATTCTCGTGTGGCAATGACAGTTGCCAAAGCAGAGGCCGCAATATTGACCAGGTTGTTGCCGATCAATATGGTGGTCAGCATCTGCGAAGGATCATTCTTCAGCCTGTACAGAGCTGGCGAACCAATACGGCCTTCCTTTACCAGTGCTTGCACGCGCCCCATTGATAATGCCACCAGTGCAGTTTCTGATCCGGAAAATAAACCAGACAGAAGCAACAAAATCACCAATGTAAAGAACTCACCCATTTGTCATCCAGTATGACCCGTTTGTTACTACCAATAATAGCTAATTATTTGAGACACCCCAACAAGAACAGTCTTTGAATCATGGACCTGGAGAGATCTCGTTATGAAATATACAGGCATTTGCCGACGATATATACATTTACTGCTGACGGTATGCTTTCTCGATCGCCGAGATGTTGCTTTTCATGACGGTCATAAAATCACCCTGTTCCGGTACGTTTGCGCCCGGATTGAATACCAGGCTGCTTATACCCATTGCCTGCAAGCTTGCTACTGATTGCTCATCGGGCTCCCCTTCCCAGATCATCCATTTGGCATCATGGCTAATAAGCAGTTGCTGCAATTCATGCCATTGGTTCTGTTCGGGTACGACTTCTGGTTCCCACATTACACTTTTCAGCTTGATTTTATAGCGCCGCGCAAGATATTGATAAACAGGGTGTGAAGCTATAAACGACTTGTCGGCATCTTGCGCCACAAGGGCCATGAGTGTTTGATCAAGGCTATCGAGATCTTTTTCCAGTAAAGCAAAATTCTGTCTGAAGTCATCAGCATGTTCAGGACGATGCTTTTCCAGTGCCAATAGAATCGCCTTTGCCTGCATGCCAGCCTGGTTAAAATCCAGCCAGGTTGTGAATGCAGTGCCTGCATGAGAATGATCGCCGCCCGGGCCATGCTGGTGAGTGACTGTCTCATTGACGTTGATATAGTCATGCTGAAATGCCGCAGAGGTATTCACCAGTTTACGTCGCGGCAAACTGGCACGCCTCAGCCACTTCGCATAAGCTGCACCATTCAGTAAAATCAAATCCACCTGCTGGAATCCTGCGATGTCTTTGGCGTCCGGTTCCCAGAAAGCCGGATCGACATCAGGCGGTAAAGGAAATACAACATTAACTAAATCGCCGCCAATGCGCTCAGCAAAATAAGCCAGCGGGTAATTCACTGTATAAACCGTTAATGTGTCAGCGGCACTTGCAGCAATACTGGCAAGTAGCAGTAAGCTTACGATTAATGGCCGAAATATTAAGTTCATAGCTGATGCAACTTCAAATAAACTTTCTAATTGAAAATCAACATTGTTACCAGTGTCTCTGCATTGGTCTGAACCACATACAGTAATCCGGCACTGATTATGCTGCTGGCGAGCAGAATGATGACAATTTCTGCAGCAATCAATTTCACTGCCGTCATGCGGCTGCAGCCGAGCTTGAAGATGGTGCTCAGTTCACCCTGGCGCAGGCGTACTGAAAGCGCAAATACCAGGATAATGGCCAAAGCCGTGGCAAGCCCGACGATGGCAATCACCGAATCAATGACACGCTTGATGCGAAAGATATTCTCCAGCAGCCCTTCAATGACTTCAGTTGGACGTATGATGTGGTATTGCTGATTTTCCAGGTAACGGCCCCGCAACAAGGTGGCAGCCTTGGCATCATTGGGAACTGCAATGACTGTTGTAAGCGGGTAAATTGAAGAATCACCATGAAAATGAAATCGATCGATATTTACTTCGGTGATTTCCGGGTACTGAAATAGTTTTGCATTGGCGGTAACGTTGCCTTCAGAGCGATTCAATATCACACTGCTGTCACGCGTCTTGCTCAAATCTTCGTGCCCGTGCCCCAGTCCCTCGATCACCCAGGTTGTCTTGAGGTCAACAAATACTGCCCCATCATCAGGTGTATGACTGCGTTCCAGTACGCCGGTAATGTTCATCTTCAACGGATAAACGCCGGCCAGGTCAAACAGCGTATCCGGCGAGGAAACGATGCTGTCACCGGGTGCCAGGCCGTGCTCTTCGGCCACACTGGCACCGATTACGCATTCACCGAGCAGGGCCAGCATGCGTCCCTGTGCTATTTGAAGGTCACGGAAATCAAAATAATCGATGGTGGTGCCAACGATTGGCTTGTTACGTGCCTGGAAACGTATATATAAAGGTATCGCATAGCCCAACCCGGTATCCGCCATTTCATCAGCGGCCTGCATGCTAAGGCTTTCTGGCGCTTCATCATCAAAGTAGAGACTGTTCATCACCAGGTCGAGCGCCGAGCCACGGGCTCCGAGCAGTAAAGGTGTCGAAGTAGCGCGCGACTGCAACAACTGCTGGCTCTCTGCCAGTAGCAGTTGCAATGCCATCGGCAGAAAGGCAATCAAGGTAATACAGGCAACCAGGGTTGCTGTACGCACTTTGTTGAAAACAACGTAGCGCCAGGCAATATAAAGACTGTCGATCAAGCTGCCGCCTCGGTGCGAAAATCAAGAAAATCGATGACGCGGTCAAAGCGTGGCAGCAGTTCATGATCATGTGTGACTGCCAGCAAGGAAGCACCATGAGACTCGACATTTTCAAATAACAAATCAAGAATCCTGCCCTTGTTACGCGGATCCAGATTGCCCGTCGCTTCATCGGCAAGGATTAATTGAGGCTGCGGCAATAAAGCGCGGCAGATAGCCGCACGCTGTTTCTCACCCTGAGACAACTCACCGCTGAAACGTTTCAGTTTGTCGCCAATCCCAAGCCCGTTTGCCAGATCAATCGCACGTTGCTGTACCTGCTGGGTTAATTTCAGTGCGCGAGTAATGCGATAGGGATGCAGAATGTTATCCAGTACATTCAGGTAGTCGAGCAGTTCAAAATCCTGAAACACAAAGCCGATATTGGAGATTCTGAAATCGCGCCGTCTGGCATCGCTACAGGAACTGACAATCTGATCGGCTACTGTCACTGCCCCCTGCTGTGGCCGGTTGATCCCGGCTATCAGGTTTAACAAGGTGGTCTTGCCAGAGCCGCTCGGACCAATAACCGCGACTTTCTCACCTTGCGCCACAGACATGTGCGGAATAGACAGGTGAAATTCACCTTGCGGGTAGTGAAATTCGAGTGCCTCGATCTCAATCATCGTAGATTTACCGTCAAATTACTCTTGTAGAGAATTTCTCATAGTGCATTTCATGAATCCAATATC
>DAOWLL010000297.1 GCA_030641945.1 Gammaproteobacteria bacterium
CCAGGTCGAACAGGGTCGGAAATGATCCGCACAGACTGACGCAGCGGCGACAGCCATGACAGATATCATAAACGCGTTCGAGTTCTGTATATAAGGCTTGCTCGTCCCAGAATTCAGCTTTTTCATGTCCCAGAGGGTGCCGTGTTGGCGCTTCAAGGCTGCCTTCGCGTTGATCAGTTGCCATAATAATTATTCAGTGTGGCCGGGGTCGGATGACCCCGGCATAGGCCTATCGGTTGATAGTGGCTAATCGAGGGTGTCCAGAGCTTTCTGGAAGCGGTTTGCGTGTGAACGCTCTGCCTTGGCCAGGGTTTCAAACCAGTCAGCGATTTCATCAAAACCTTCATCGCGTGCTGTTTTGGCCATGCCCGGGTACATGTCAGTGTACTCGTGTGTTTCACCGGCAATTGCCGCTTTGAGGTTGTCGGATGTGCCGCCGATGGGCAGACCGGTCGCCGGATCACCGCTTTCTTCGAGATACTCCAGGTGGCCGTGAGCGTGACCGGTTTCACCTTCAGCTGTCGAGCGGAAAACGGTAGACACATCGTTGTAGCCTTCAACATCTGCTTTTGCAGCGAAGTAAAGATAACGGCGGTTTGCCTGTGATTCGCCGGCAAACGCATCTTTCAGGTTTTGTTCTGTTTTGCTGCCTTTCAGGGCCATGGTGTTTCTCCTGCTTTGGTTTAAATAAGGTCAGAAATTCTACATCAGAATTCAATGAGAATAACAATAATCATGATTCGATGTACATTCAATTAGTATTTACCTATGTGTGTGATTGTTTTTCTTAATCGGATATACAATGGCCGCCGCGGTTGGTATGTCTGAAATAGACAGTCGAGTTTTACATGCCCCATCGTGCTGTTAATCTAGGCGTAAATTAATCAGGAGTAGCTGTATGTCACGAGAAGTCGATGTTGCCATTATTGGAGCGGGTAGTGCCGGTCTGTTTGCACTGTCACAAGTACGCAGGAAAACGGACAACTACGTATTGATTGAAGGCGGCGAGCTGGGAACAACCTGCGCCCGGGTTGGCTGCATGCCCTCCAAGGTGATGATCCAGGTGGCGGATGATTATCACCGGCGATCGATTTTTGAGCGTGAAGGCATCGATGGTGCTGATGAGCTGGGGCTCGATAAACCAGCCATAATGGAGCATGTGCAGGATCTGCGTGATGTGTTTGTGGACAAAACCCTGGGTGTAACCGATGCGCTGGATGAAACACATTTAATTCATGGATATGCAAGCTTTGTAGACGGGCGCACCATCGAGGTGAATGGTGAACACTACAAGGCCAGGAGTATTGTCATAGCAACGGGCACGGTTCCGATTATTCCCGAGGCATGGCAGTCGTTTAAAGATGACATCATCACCACGGATGAGTTTTTCGAGCTGGAAGACCTGCCGGCATCAGTCGCTGTTATTGGCCTGGGTTCGATAGGCCTTGAAATTGGACAGGCGTTGTCCAGGCTTGGCATAGATGTCACCGGTGTCGATTTGCTGGAGAATGTGGCCAAGCTGAATGATCCGGTAGTCAACAAGCTGGCTGTCGAAACCATCAGCAGGGAATTTCCCTTGTGGCTGGGTGAAGCTGCACAACTTGAAAAGACAGCCGAGGGTATACGCGTCAGCTCCGGCGATAAAGCGGTAGTGGTTGATAAGGTGCTGGCCAGCCTCGGACGCAGGCCGAACTTTGATCAGTTGGGACTCGAAAATGCCGCGTTGGAGCTGGATAAAAACGGCGTCCCGCAGTTCAATCCTGAAACCATGCAATGTGGCAGTACCTCGATCTATATTGCGGGTGACGTCAATATGGACCGACCGCTGTTGCACGAGGCCGGGCACGAAGGCCGTGTCGCTGGCTATAATGCGGTGCGGCAGAGCGGTGTCGCATTCAGGCGCAAAACGGGGCTCGCCATCACCTTTTGTGATCCCAATGTCGCCACTGTCGGCACCCAGTTGGGTCAGCTCGATGAGTCAAAAATTGCTATTGCCGAAATGCAGTTCGGACCGGTCGGCCGTGCGCTCATCATCGGCAAAAACCGCGGCGTTTTGAGGGTGTATGTGAACAAGTCCGATGGCATGGTGCTGGGTGCGGCCATGGCCTGCGTCAAGGGTGAGCACCTGGCGCATTTGCTGGCGTGGTCAATTCAGCAGGGAATGACGGTATTCGATATGTTGAAAATGCCTTTTTATCACCCAGTGATTGAAGAAGCGCTGCAGGGTGCTCTCTATGGAGTGCTATCCGAGCTTGATACAAAGCAAGAGCTTGTCGAACTGGAAATGCTCTGAAGCTTATTTCTTTCTGCGGCCAACGAAGCCAAGAAAGGCGAGGCCGGAGGCAAACAGAACTGCAGGCAGCGGCAGTGGGACAACGGTTGTATTGAACGCACCAGCGGTGGTGATGGTTGGATAATGGAAGGGGTTCTCGCCTTGTGCTCCGGTGAGTACATCGATGCTGAACTCATTCATCAATGCACCTGGCGACAGCAGGAAATCATCAAGATTAATAAGGATGACGCCGTTCGCGCCAAGCAGATCAGGGTTGGCGTCTGCATCATTAGAGTCTGGCCCAAATATACCTTGAAGTTTGCTATCTATAATTATCGGGGCTGATGTGTATCGCACGGTTTTTCCACCAATGCTCACATCCAGTTTGGTTGGTGCGAGCACAGACAAATCAGCTGCCAGCGGATCAAGGGTAAATATTGCCAGGTCATCTCCACTAAGGTTGCCAACATAGTCTGTGCCAAAATTGAGGGTCAGTGTGGCGTTATTCTGGGTGCTTTTTACATAGGTGTTGAAAACAACAGTGTCTCGTCCGCTAATGGTGTCAAAAACAGTATCAGAAACATCGGTGAAGCTGTTTGTTGTTCCATCGGTATTATTCCACTGCCTGGTATGGCTTGTAACCTGTGCGATGCTGTGTAACTGGAACATGTCAGTAGCATCAATGAGGGCGGCATTAACAGCTGGTGTAGCTGCCAGGCTAATAAAAATCAAAAATCGTTTTATGCTCATCATTGTTATCTCGATTAACGCAGGTTTGGCGGGTTAGGTACCATGCCGGGTAATATTGGGCCGCTTCCGCTGGCGCCAACAACAGGTGTGGGCGGTGGAATGACTGGAGGTACATTAGGTACGGCAACACTCTGGGTCATGTAGGCGGCATTATCATTGGGCCTGAACTGAAGATTCCTTGATCTGTCTTTTATTGCATTGTTAGCAGGCAGCTGTGGTCCGGAGGCCGACTCCAGGCCGAGTTCCCATATGCCCCAGCTATAAACAGAATCGACATATGCATCCCTTGCGTCTGTTGAATCAGTTGTTGCAAACGCGGCAGCTGTCAGCGCGAACAGGCAGGCGGCAGACATGCAAACGAATGCGAGTCGGTAGATAGACATATTTTGTGCTTTGGTTTCAGTTCGGGCCATCATATTTATCTCATTTTTATATGAACAAAAGCACAAACTATGCCAGTCGAATAAGACTACTAATAATTACAATGACTTATCAAATCACTATGCAGTCGGCAGCTGTCTATGTTTTTGAATACTCGGGCTGTTGAACTGGATGTGTAAATAATTCCATACGATTATATTCTTAATAACTAATATGCTTTTTATTACAGAGGGC
>DAOWLL010000440.1 GCA_030641945.1 Gammaproteobacteria bacterium
CCGCGCATTAAGTTTGTCTAGATTTTCGCAATGTTAAATAAATCTATGGCCGCTAATAAAACTCTGCGCCTCAGCGCCTCTGCGGTTAAACAATCGTATTTCTTTGCGTTCTTTGCGCGTTTGCGGTGAAACTATCCCCTCATCAAGTCAAAGAACTCGCTGTTGGTCTTGGTCGCTGCCAGCTTGTCCAACAGGAATTCAATCGCACCGATCTCGTCCATGGGTTGCAGCAGCTTGCGTAGAATCCAAATTTTCTGCAGTTCATCAGGCTTGGTTAGCAATTCTTCGCGACGGGTGCCTGAACGGTTGATATTAATCGCCGGGAAGATACGTTTTTCAGTAATACGGCGGTCAAGATGCACCTCCATATTACCCGTTCCCTTGAACTCTTCGTAAATCACTTCATCCATCTTTGAACCGGTATCAACCAGGGCTGTAGCCAGAATAGTGATACTGCCGCCCTCTTCAATATTACGCGCCGCACCAAAGAATCGTTTTGGACGATGCAATGCATGTGCATCGACACCACCGGTCAACACCTTGCCCGATGATGGAATTACGGTGTTATAGGCACGTGCGAGACGGGTAATCGAATCAAGCAGAATAACGACATCTTTTTTGTGCTCGGCGAGACGCTTGGCCTTTTCAATGACCATATCAGCAACCTGCACATGGCGGCTGGCAGGCTCGTCGAAGGTACTTGATACTACTTCACCACGAACACTGCGCTCCATCTCGGTCACTTCTTCCGGACGCTCATCGATCAACAGAACAATGAGATAGCATTCCGGGTGGTTTGCAGCAATCGATTGCGCAATGTTGCTCATCAACATTGTCTTACCGGCCTTGGGCGGAGATACAATCAAGCCGCGCTGGCCTTTACCAAATGGCGCAACAAGATCGATCAAGCGTGCGGTAATGTCTTCCGTACTACCGTTGCCCCGCTCCATAATCATGCGCTCATCAGGATGCAGCGGCGTCAGGTTCTCAAATGCAACCTTGTTACGCGCGTTCTCAGGCGTATCAAAATTGACCTGGTCAACCTTGAGCATAGCGAAATAGCGTTCGCTATCTTTAGGCGGTCTGATCTTGCCTGAAATGGTATCGCCGGTACGCATACTGAAACGCCGTATCTGGCTTGGTGATACATAGATATCATCAGGTCCAGCAAGATAGGAGCTGTCAGCCGCTCGCAGAAAACCAAAGCCGTCCTGCAATATCTCAAGGACACCATCACCAAAAATATCCTCACCACTCTTGGCATGTGCCTTCAATATGGCAAAAATAATGTCCTGTTTTTTCGCTCGCGCGACATTATCAAGCTTCATGGATTCAGCTATTTCGACGAGTTCAGGTACGGCTTTTAGTTTCAGTTCTGTGAGGTTCATAGGCGGTCTGGGTATGATTTGTAGTTATATTTTTGTTTCAATTAAGTGGTTTTTCAGAGTTTTTTAAGTACGAATTCGGATTTCTAACGACAAGAAACAGTCATTATGATGTCGCAGGGTCTGCGTACGGATGTGCTTCGATTGTTTATCTATAATTATTATTCTTCAAGTCACCTTAGACTAATTTTCTATAGATTGCTGTCAATAAACGCCGTCAACTGTGATTTTGACAAAGCACCAACTTTCGTTGCTTCCACATCACCATCTTTAAACAGAATCAAAGTTGGAATACCGCGAATACCAAATTTAGGTGGCGTATTCGGGTTCTCATCAATATTCAGCTTGGCTATTTTAAGCTTCCCGTCATAGTCATCGACAACTTCTTCCAGAATCGGTGCAATCATCTTGCAAGGTCCACACCATTCAGCCCAGTAATCCACCAGCACGGGAACATCTGACTTGATTACATCTTGTTCAAAACTGTCATCTGTTACATGAACAATCTTGTCACTCACTATGCGTATCTCCTGAATTAATTATGAATCTTGCGCACAGGCACCTGCAGGCAATGGTTTGAATGTGTTTTCTATTGTTAAAACGAAGTGATTATATGAACGTTTAGATATGTATTGAGCGTTATAATAGACTATTTTCCCGATTTGTACACCCCCCATGTGCTCATGACAAGGCGAATTAGGGTAAGCTACGCGCCATGAGTGAACACCACCTGTCAAAAACCCGCTTCGCAAGCTTCGATTTACTGGATGATATCAACCTGGGCCTGGCGGACGCCGGCTTTGAATACTGCACGCCAATCCAGGAGCAAACACTGCCGATCGCCCTTGAAGGGCATGATGTCGCCGGTGAAGCTCAAACCGGTACAGGTAAAACAGCCGCTTTTCTGATCGCTGTTTTCAATCAGTTGCTGAAGAATCCTGCCGGCGAAAACCATCGAAAAAATCAGCCACGGGCACTGTTACTGGCACCAACGCGTGAACTGGCCATTCAGATACACAAGGATGCCGTACTGCTGGGCAGCCATACAGGCCTGGTGTTCGGACTGGCCTATGGCGGTACCGGCTATGATACGCAACGTCAACAACTGACGGACGG
>DAOWLL010000526.1 GCA_030641945.1 Gammaproteobacteria bacterium
AACTACAGCGTGACACTCGTTGCCATTCCCGGCAATGTAGCCGTTTCGCTCGCTAGCGACCTGGAGATCATCCAGTAACAGGGTCTTCACCACATCAAATGGTAAAAATTCAACTGATTGCCACAGAGTTACAGAGAACACAGAGGTTTTATTCGCAAAGAACGCGAATACTTTTATTAAAGCTACCATTCTCGCAGGGTGGATTAGGCTAAAGCCGCAACCCACCAGATTGCATTAATCGCGTGGTGCAATACGCTTCGCTATTGCACCCTACGTCTGCCGGATGCATGTTATAAGGCTATGAGCCACTGGATGGCAAGAAGGAACAGGGCCTATGTCCACAGATAAACGCAGATGAACACGGATGAAAACGTTTTTAAGTTTCTAAATATCTGTGTTCATCTGTGGATGTTGTTTTTATAATTTGTTGTTAAACATTTGCGTGGGGCCGTGCAGCGGCAGGCGGACAAATATTCCCTGTGTGATCAGGGGCAGGGAAATTCTGAGATTCGAATCTCCATCAAGAATTATCAAAGCATAAAAAAGCCTGCAAATGCAGGCTTTTTTATGCTTTGCCGTCTTTCCAGCTAGGATTTGCTGCTTACCCGCAAGATCACGTTGGTATCGACGATGCGCGCACCCTCGGGCAGTTTCGGAACAGCGGCAATCTCGATCTCCGACTGCATTACATCATGCAGTTCGCCGCTATCGACGTCATACACATGGTAATGTTCAGACCTGTTGGTATCATAGAAAATACGCTCCCTGTCTATAAGTATTTCACGCACGAGGCCTTTGTCGGTGAACAGCCCCATGGTGTTGTATACCGTGGCACGTGACACGCGATGACCTTCTGCATTGACCCCTTCGAGTATGTTCTCGGCAGACAGGTGCTGGGGTCGTTGATACAGGTAGCCTGCAATTTCGATACGTTGACGGGTTGGCGTAACATCATGCTGTTGCAACAGCTTTACAATTTGGCTTCTATCCATGGGAAATTGCTCCTTATAAGATTTATTAGTTAGAGACATTAGCGAATTATAAACATTTCATTACTTTTGTATAGCCATTTCCTGTAATTTTGTCATGCTCAGGAATGTAGCCAGTTATTGTCCACAATAAACAGCCTTTCTTCATCTACGCTCCCATCCAGCCTGATCACGTGCAGTGGCAAACGGTACTGGCCGCAGTCAACCAGCCGCATCAGGCAGTCTTTTGAGTGTGCATCGGAGGCCTGCTTCGCCGGGATTCCCGCCATCCAGCCGCTGCGTATCAGTGGTACAAACCGCGCCTGCGCACCATATGACTGCATAAACTGCTGCCGGGTCAGCCACTGGCCGCCGAGATGTGACGGATTGACAGAATGCGGGTAGTAATCTGGCCCGCACTGCTGCCATGGATAGAACAATCGCCCTTTAAGAATGACCGCACAGTCATCAATTACGATACCACGTTGCTTAAGCAGTGCTTTCGTGACCGGGTGCGTACTCAGCAGGGTCTGCCGGCTCAATAAATGATCGACTTTGAGATCCAGCCGGTCTTTCTTCCCCGGTCCATGCCAGGCATCGAGGTTGACGGTGTCACCTGTCCCCAGGTAAAACTTGATCGCCAGCTCCCAGTGGGCATAGCGCCCGGTTTCATTGTCGAGAACGATAAAATCCATCTCTCCCAGTGTGCGTTCACCGTCATGGATCTGAAGATTGCGCTTGATCAACTGGTAGCGCGGATTTAGTTGCAACGCAAACGACCAGAGTGTTTCGAAATAATTACCCAGTCGCTGGTCTTTCTGCGCTGCCAGCAAACTTTCCAGCCTTATCGGATCATGATCCAGCTCACGCAGCGGGTCCTCGATTTGCCTGTATTGCTCCCGGTACCAGCCCTCAGTAAACCAGCTGCACCCATTCCCTTTGCACAGCAGCAATGGCGGACTGGATACCGCCCATGCAAGATCAGCTACACATCGATGTTGATAATGAATGTCGATAGTCATCAATGAACGGGTTCCATAT
>DAOWLL010000547.1 GCA_030641945.1 Gammaproteobacteria bacterium
ATCAGAGGCTCCTTAGTTGTATGTGATAATTTGTATAAGTCACACTGTACACAACTGACCTGTTACCGAATTCACTGAATGTTCCGATCAGAAAATCCCTGAAAGGCATGTAATTGATGAAAGTGTTTCCACATCGGATTGAACCCTCCACTTCTGCGCATCATGTAATTCATGCGTTAATGGTCGCCATTAGATCAGGAAAACAATTCAGGTCAGCATTGTTGGCACTAAAATATTGTTCGCATCCGGCAGGCTGATTGAAGCCCATAGCAATGGAGTCTCGCCTTCTTGATCAGGGCCTTTTGCCAGATTGACCCAGCTCTCGAAGAGTGCCACGTTCAAGCTTCGCATTTCATCCGTCAGGAACGCCCAATTCCTCCATTCATGACCCCATAGCCACCAGACGGGCAAGATCCGCGCAATACGATATTGATGCGCCTTCAACTCTGATACAGTCATGCCATCAATCGGCTGTATGGATTTGGATGCCGGGTCAATACTTGAACCGATCTCGGTTAATGCTTTGACATGCGCGAGTATTTCATAGAGTGCCATCGCACCATAGCGGCGATACTCCAGAAAGCTGAGGTCCCCCAGCATATCTGCAAAATCGCTGTAGTAATGTAGTTCATTCTCAAACAACTCATACTCGTGTGAGTACTTATCCGCCATACCTGGTGACATGATGCGAATGCCATTCGCTAGTCCTCCCTCAAGTTCCAGCACCTCGAGCACGTCTTTAAGGCGTTCAACAAAGTTTTTATCGCCGTGTTGCTCAGATACGACTTGAGCAGTAATTTCCGACACTGTATTCAATACCCAGTGGCAGCCTTTTTTTCCAGCGCCTTCAGGGCAGGTAACGGATGGCGTTTTGCATATCAGCTCATTGGAATCACATATCTGTTTGGTATACATGCTCTCCACGCTTCCCAACATTGCTCTGAGGTGCGCGTTTGTCAATGTCAGACCAACATCCAGCCTGCCCTTAACAGCATTTCTGCCGCTTGATTTGGACAAGATACTTATAGCATTTACTACGACATCCTCAGCCAGCAGGTTTCTTCTAACGAGGCCATGAAAAAACTCTGATACTTCATCTACTTTCAGTTCCTCGTCTTCATGTGAAACTGTTAATCCGATGTTTATCGAATTTTTATGCTCCGCGAAAATCATTTCTGAAGATTCGATAAACGACAACGTGCGTTTTTCTTTATTACTCGTTTGAATGCGCGCGTACTCCGCTTCGCTCTGTGCAACTATGGTGCCGTCCAGGTTGACACTCAATCTTACATCAGCATCAATAATACTCCTTGTACCTAAATTGATGCTCCAGAGTATCAACTCGGAGGTTGAAGTTTGGGTAAGGCTTTCATAAATTGTGTAACCGCCATTCATGCCAACAACAGCCGGATTAGAACTTGTGCTTGAGTTTGCTATTTGTGCAATAACATTGTTCATTTTGCCGAGAATTATTGCATTTAGTGCCTCTTGGGCAGCTGCAGAATCCCTTTCTGGATATAGATAAAACAGCAGGTCCAGCGACTCTTCCTTCTTCTCTCGACGTTCGGATGAGATCCTAAGTGCGAGTGTCTTTTCGGTTGCAGTTTGTAATGCATCCTGCAGCCTGCTGATGCGTTTCTGCAACCGTCCCAGTAGTTCGATAGCAGCAGTCGTGATTGCGTCTATTTTCTTTTGCTTGCTCGAGACATCCTCTGTAATGGATACACCGGCCTAGTCAAGCTTCTCTGCGATGCGCGTTTATTCCTGTGTTGACGTAACGGTTTTTGTTATTTTTTTCTTGAGCAGGTCCTGCTTAAGTTCCAGCGTCTCGAGAACAATGTTTTCGAGCTGAGTCCGAATATCAGGCAGTATGGCTGAATACCTTTCCAGCCCGGCAACAATGTAATTAACGATACCCGGTACCGCAGCGG
>DAOWLL010000557.1 GCA_030641945.1 Gammaproteobacteria bacterium
AACCGTATGAGCGCTGTTCGCTTGATGTCAATGCAAACGACACACCCCGGGCCGCAACCATGTCGCTGCCTAGCTGCTTGCGCACATTGTTGGCCAATGGAATGATTGCATCGATGCTGCTGCGCATCTTCGGTTCTTCGTTATAGCCCTTGCGCTGGATCTGCATGTGGCCGGTATACGACTTCAACGAATTGTCGATCATCATCTGGTAGCTGCCGAACTGCAGCGATATCGCGAATACCAGGATCAGGTTGGAGAAAATCATCGCGCCAACCGTGAGCCAGGTGCGGCGTTTGTGACGCCACAGGTTGCGCCACGCCATGCGCAGGGTGATGCTCACTGCCGCGGATTTCTCAGGTTGGACAGGGTGAACAGGCTGTCGGGATGCTGCGCGTCAAACTCTATGTCCTGAACAGACATCTCGGTCCACTCATCTGGAGCATCCTGTTTACCCATGCGTATAACACTTGCCACGGTGCGCCCGCCAAGCTGTTTTATTTCCATCGCCTTCATGGTTTTGACGAGAATACCGTCCTGATCCCAGAATTGCTGTTCCATCAGAACATGGTCATCGCGAATAGTCAGGACTTCCTTACCCCAGACGACCGCAGCATCCTCGTGTGGTACTGACTCGATAACATAAACTGAGTGACCGTCCTGCTCACGTGTTTCGAGCAGGCGATGATCATACTGGTCAATAATGTCCGTGGACTTGCTGATATCCTTGTTGGAAAAATCGCTGCCCATCCAGCTCTGGCTCATCATTGAAGATGGCACCTTGATGATGCGATTGACCCTGGGGGCAAATGTCCACATGTTGTTGTCCTTGAGCAAGGTGCCGTTGCCGGCATCCTTCTTCGGTTCGGTCACACGAACCAGCGATGTCTTGTCGCCCTGGGTCCATGAACGCATCGACATGCTGCGATGCCAGTCTGGGCGATGGATGGTCATGGACATCTCCGAGTAGGAAGAAGTACCGCGCCAGTGGTCCATGGCTTTCTGGATCAGGTCACGTGGATCCATGTCTGCTGACAGCGCCAGTGGTGTAAAAAAGCAGGCAATCAAAACCGTAAACAGGCGTTTCATTGTTATTCTCTTGCAGAAGGATTGGATACGAGTTTATCTGTGCACAAGGTGAAGGACAACGGCTATGCGCTGAATTTCACTGCCTGTATAAACAAAAGGGCTTTCTTTTGATCGCGCAATATAAATCGGCGCAATTGCTCTAATCGTCGACCACATGCCCCTTGAAACCGGTAAAAGCTGCAACACCCATCATTAACAGCCCAAGCAGTATAAGTATCGGCCCTATACCCAGCCCAAGCAGTTGTGCTGCCCATGCTTGCTCAAATACAACCAGTATATAAAGTACACCTGAGTGCAGTAGTGTGCCGAGGATAAAAGCCCAGCTGATCAGTTGCTTGAACAATGCACCCACTGAAATGAAACACAGTGCCAGTCCGACTGCGATATTCAGCAATGCTTCCAGGTTGCCGTGGGCATGAGGGCCACCCTTGATCGCATCAACTACGGATGCCAGGTTCAGGTGGCCATTGAGGGCGAGAATCGCAGAAGTGTTGTTCTTTGCTATGTCACTCGCTGTTAAAGGTTCGAGATCAATTTCGTAGTCATTGCTTTGCATTAACTGCAACTTGCCGACCTTATCCTGCCTGGCTGACTGTGCCTCGTAGACGTCAGGTAACACCACTGTGACCATGTACGGCCCCAGTGCCGCTGTAACAACAAGAAACAGGAAACCAAATACAATATTTTTCTTGCCTGTCATTTCTCTTCCTCACCATGTTTGTACGTAGAAGGAATAGCGTAATACTGCATAATTTATAACGCAAGAATGCTGTCCATGATCTACTATTAAATAATTGATAAGAACAGATAATGGT
>DAOWLL010000442.1 GCA_030641945.1 Gammaproteobacteria bacterium
GATGCACCTTTAACCAGGCGTTGTTTGCGCTCCTCAGGAATATCTTCCCAGCGCTGTTCAAGGTTTTTCAGTACAGTTTGTTGCTCTTTACTCAACTGGTTCCAGTCAGCCGCGGCATTGTCTGCATTAGCGGACATGGCCATAGAAAAGTACAGAAAACACGGAAGAGCAAAGTTGATAATCGTTTTATTCATTGGATTTACCATTGCGGTTTTCCGCAAATATCATGTTCAGTTGTATAGGGTCGATCCACTGGCCATCCAGTTGTTCGAACTCGGCAATAAATTCCAGCAATTCCGCCTCTGGCAGTTCTTCGGCAGCCTGCTGTTGATCTGCCTGCTTGTTGCCTGCAGAGGCAACTGGCGGCAATAACAGAAGCAGGGAAAGTGCTATAGCCTTAACTTGCATGTTCTTGCTCGATCATCCATGCGACAAAATCGAGATCCTGCATAAGCTCAAAGTCTTCATTCGCTACGATCAACTCGAAATCATCTGTATTCATGTGTTGCATAGCCGGAGTTGAAAAAAACATCCAGCCGTTAATGACAGTGACAAGCAGGACGGCAAATGTTGCGGCTTTCAGCCATTGCGAATTGAACAGGCGGGGCTTTTCAGCATGAGCTAAAGCACGATGTCTCGCCTGGTTGAGGCGAGATAAAGTATGTGCATCAAGGTGCTCAATACTATTGTCGAGAGAGTCGACTACTGCTTGCTGCAGAATCTTATCCACCTCTGTATCATGCTTCTGATTCATGCGATATATGCCTCAAGAGTCTGTTTGAGTGCCCTGGTTGCACGTGAATAATGCGTCTTTACGCTGCCCTGGCTGCAGCCCATGGCATTGGCAGTTTCCCTGACGTCGAGTCCTTCCCATGCGCGCAACAGGAATGCCTGTTGCTGTCGAAGCGGCAACTGCCTGATTGCCTCCAGTGTTACGCCCATTAATTGTTCGTTGTTTGCATTACCATCAGGCGTCAATGAAACTTTATCTACCGCCTGCTGTATTAGATCATAGCTATCGTTTTCATCGTCATCATGACTAGTACGCAGCCAGCTGAAAACGCTATTGCGTGTACGCGAGCGTCGATACCAGTCTCTGATCTTGCTTTGCAGGATTCTGTGATACAAAGGACCCCAGTCAGCTTCGCTTTTATGGCTGTAGTTCTTTACCAGTGACAACATGGCATCCTGAACGATATCCATGGCCTGGTCTGAGCTGCTGGTGGCGAGTTCGGCCATACGAAAAGCGCGCTTCTCGGTATTTGCCAGAAATTTGTTTAAAGCCTGACGGTTTTCCAGGGTCATGACCTCGTTGCGCTCATTAAAAGTACTCTGCCTGAAGATCAGTGCAGGGTCGCTGAATATATCCAGCAATCCTGCCTGTTCATAAAAGGCGCATTTTAACATTGGCACAGAGTTGAACATATCTAAGTGTTGTCTTCGTCCCGGTTCGTCATCAATAGCATAAAAATTAAAAAACAGCCCCCCTCTATCGAAAGGGAAACTCAAGCTGGAGTCATCGCTTGTATGTCTTATTTAACGCACGGGCAGGGGATTGGTTGACAAATATGTTTAACTTGCTGATTAATAATGCTATTTTTTAAAATTATATGAGTAGAGTTTTTGCTCCGATGGGGACTGGATTCCCCATGAAGTTTGCCGAGTCATTCGGCTTTGGTAGGGAAAATCAGGCAGTATCGTAGCCTGGGTGTAACGAAGTGGAATCCGGGTTTTGAATTAGTGCAAAAAACCCCAGATTACAGAATATATCCTGGTATTACGAATTACGTTCTGTAATTAGCCTTACAGGCTGTCCTTCGGGCATTCAGTTTTGCTCCCGGCAAAATTAGTCTGCCCTACGGACGGGCCAGCTAAAAAGCTGTTCAAATTCGAGTCCAATCGAATTTAGTCTCGTTGCACTTCATCCGGGCTACCCTGGTAAATGAACTTGTCAGGCTGCTGAAATCTCATTCAGCAACTTCGCATAACCCTCTACAGGTAATCTGGGTCCAAACTGCTGTACAACATGGGATGACGCCAGGTTTGCCAGTTTGCCGGCATCCGGTGTCGAGTAACCGTGGGTAAGGCCATACAGGTACGCACCCGCAAACATATCGCCTGCGCCATTGGTGTCGACCGCTTTGATGGAAAACGGCTCGATTTTATGCCTCTGCGATCCGTCGTATATCAAGGCGCCTTTCGAGCCCAGGGTGAGTGCAACACTCCTGGCGAAGGTTTTTATGACTTCCATCGCATCTTCAATCGAGTTCTTGCCAGTATAGGCCAGCGCTTCAGACTCGTTACAGAACAGCAGGTCGATACCGTTACCGATGGTTTCTGTTAATTCTTTATGAAAGTATTCAACGATTGCCGGGTCAGAAAAAGTAAAGGCGGTTTTGACGCCGTTGGCTTCGGCAATATTGCGTGCATGTATATTGGCTTCTTTTGCGGATGGCGATGTTACCAGGTAACCCTCCATATAAAGA
>DAOWLL010000404.1 GCA_030641945.1 Gammaproteobacteria bacterium
GCCGACAATGGCCTGCAGAACAACCGTGGCAGCATAGCAATGGCCCGCACGCAGGACCCAAATTCTGCTACAGCACAATTTTTTATAAACCATAATGACAACGCATTCCTGAACCATACCTCGCCAGACGTACAGGGCTGGGGTTACTGTGTATTTGGCGAAGTTACTGATGGTATGGACGTGGTTGACGCAATCGCCGCTGTAAAAACAACGAACCACGGCGGCCACAGTGATGTTCCTGAAGACGTCATAAGCATTACATCTGCCACTGTCATCTGATCCATGACGGAAAACAGTCTGTTCATATCAGACCTCCATCTTGCGCCGGAACGGCCCGGGATGATCAGATTGTTTGAACGATTTGTTGACGAAGTCGCCGTCCATGCCGATACACTTTATATTCTTGGCGATTTTCTTGAATACTGGATCGGCGACGATGACAAGGCACTCGGACTGGAACCTGTATTCTCGGCTCTAATCAGGCTACATCAGGCTGGTACGACCATCAGGTTTATGCACGGTAACCGGGACTTTCTCATCGGAAAAAAGCTGGCCAGGCGAAACCAGTTTGAAATCATCAATGATCCATTTTTAGACAAGCTGGATAGTCAGACCGTACTGTTGATGCATGGTGATTTATTATGCACCGATGATATCGCTTACCAGAATTTTCGCCGAAAAGTCCGCAATAGAACAGTCCAGCGTATTTTTCTATTATTGCCGTTATTTTTACGCGAACGTATTGCAAAATCCCTGAGAGGAACCAGCGAAAAAGCAACCTCATATAAATCCGAAGCCATTATGGATGTTAACCAGCAAACGGTTGAAGACAGCATGCGCAAAGCGGGTGCAAATGTACTGATCCATGGTCACACGCACAGGCCCGGTATACATGAACTATTTATTGACGATAAGAAGGCGAAAAGGATAGTGCTTGGAGACTGGTATCAGGACGGTAATTATCTCCGCATTAACGCAGACAAGGAATTCGAACTGGTTAAATTCAGCTAGTAAAGTGTTTATTTACCGCAGAGGCGCGGAGGCGCTGAGAATAACTTCTCTTTGTGCGTTTGCAAATCAATGGTCTGAACAAGCACACGGAAGTACCTGGCGCGATGCAGGTAATTTCTGAGACTATCAGCTATTCCCCAAGTAGAAGTTATTGGTGCCCCTGTAACAACTTTTGTTTTCTCTGCGCCTCAGCGCCTCTGCGGTTAAATTTTCCGTTCAATTTATACGAAGTCTTTATTTCAGAGAATACTGTCGGTAATCTTGCGGTATTACGAACATAGAGGCATCTATTTCCACTTCTTCATAATTCAACAGCAAACGTTTTTTTTCATTACTGCGCCATTCCTGTATAGGAAGTCCTTTGCTGTAATAATCACCCTTATTATAAACCTGATCGACCAGGTAACATGGGGTGCGGAATTCCTCTGGCGTCTTTTCCAGGTTGTTGACGTGCTGGCCTGAAATAATTTTCTGGAAGCTTTGCAACGATTTCGCCACATCAGGCAGCAAGCCAGGAACCAGTTGGATATCCATACAGGTTTCACTTTTTACACCGTCAATAGCATTTACGCGATAAGTATAAACCTGCTTTCCCGAGATCGTCGGTGCATTTTTAAGAACCTGGTATTCAATATCTATTTCGAAATCAGGCTTGTGTTGTTTTAGCGGATATTCCGGAATAACCAGAATAGATTGATCGTAATGACTGACACTGTATATCACATTTTTATTTATATCGAATATGATGTAGCCGCTGTTATCTGGATCATCATCTATTCGTATATAGTCACTCGTTATAGTATAAGTAACAGGATATGGATCAACACCCTGTTCCTGTTCCTGATATACAAGCTTTACAGCATTTTCAGATTCACTCGCGTTAACTGGCGAACAGATATGTAAAAATATCCAGACCACAAAATAAACAGGTAAAAACTTTATTCTCAAACTGCTGCCTCTTTTCTCTTGCTCATTTCTAACAGGTGCTGCATTTCATCTTCAGTAAACCCGGCCCTGATCCTGGAATCTTCATCAAATGGCCCATGGATAGCGCCTTGCATATGCTTATCCAGAAGCCCGGTAAAAATTATACGCGGAGACAAGCCTCTGTGCTCACAAACATAGTTAAACCATCGGGTCCCTATAAGCACGTGGCCTATCTCCTCCTTGTGGATTATCTCCAGTATTTCTACAAATTGCTGCTCACCTGCTTTTTTGAGCTTGCTAATCATTCCTGGCGTCACATCCAGTCCCCTGGCTTCTAGAACACGTGGCACCAGTGCCATTCGAACCATGACATCATTGTCAGTTTTAAGCGCCATTTCCCATAAACCATTATGGGCATCAAAATCACCGTATTGCGTTTCATGAGTTTCGAGATAGTTTGCCAGCATAAGAAAATGACTAGACTCTTCTGCCGCGACACGCAGCCAGTCTGAATAATATTCATGCGGCATATTCCTGAAACGATAGACTGCATCCAGCGCCAGGTTAATCGCATTAAATTCAATATGGGCGATGGCATGGGCAAGTCTCATCAGGCCCTGTTTCGAATGAAAACTCCTTTTTGGCACCCGTCTCGGACTTACCAATTGCGGACGTTCAGGTCTCCCGGGGTTCTCAATGCGTACAGGATCATTGAGCGATTCCGCATTAAATTCATTAGCAAGCCAGCGTTTATATAGATCACGAGTGCGAGAC
>DAOWLL010000092.1 GCA_030641945.1 Gammaproteobacteria bacterium
ATCTATCATGGAAATTATGGAAAACGAATTCAGCGTAACCGAAAGCGAAGGCCTGCTTAACTTCAGCAAAGCCAAGACACTGGTTATGTTCTGTAACGGCATGTGGTGCGGACAGTCTCCGAACAACATCAAGAACCTGCTGAAATTCGGCTACCCGGCACACAAGATCAAGTGGTACCGTGGCGGCATGCAGGACTGGGAAATTCTGGGTCTTTCGACAGTTCCAGGCTCATAATCCCGACATCATTTGATGATGAAGAGGCCGCCGCAAGGCGGCGTTTTTGTTTTCACCACAGAGGCACAGAGGCACAGAGAAAATATTAAAAACATCATTTGCCGCAAAAAACGCGAAAAGCGCAAACAAAAGCTCTATTGTGGTTTTTACCTTCGCGTAATTTTGCGATCTTTGCGGCATAAAAACATTTTTCTCTGCGCCTCTGCGGTAAACAAATTTCTTTTTTCTTTGCGTTCTTTGCGTCTTTGCGGTGAAATCACCCATTATGCAAATTGAATTCACCAAAATGCACGGTATTGGCAACGACTTTGTTGTGATCGATGCTATTAACCAGGACATTGCCCTGACTGGCGACCAGGTGCGCTTCATCGCGGACAGGCATTTTGGTGTCGGCTGCGACCAGCTGTTGCTGGTCGAGCGTCCCACGCTCGCTGGAGCTGAGTTCAGGTACCGTATATACAATGCTGATGGCGGTGAAGTGCAGCAATGTGGCAATGGCGCACGCTGCTTTGCCCGCTTTGTTTATGACAGAGGCATGACCGGCAGTACCAGTATCGCCGTGGAAACAGCAGCAGGCATGATCTACCTGGAACTAGAAGACGATGGCCAGGTCACGGTTGATATGGGTGTGCCCTCGTTTGATCCGGGTTCGCTGCCATTCGTGCCCGCTGAAAAGGATGAAGACGAGGCTGAATACCACCAACTCGTGGTTAATGGTGAAAAATATGCTATAGGTGCTGTATCAGTTGGCAATCCGCATGCGGTGTTGCTGGTTGATTCGGTGGATGAAGCACCCGTGGATACACTCGGGGCCGCCATCGAAAGCCATGAACGGTTTCCCGAGCGCGTCAATGTCGGTTTTATGGAGGTCATGGATCGATCGCTTATTCGGCTTCGAGTTTTCGAGCGCGGCGCGGGTGAGACTCTGGCATGTGGTACGGGTGCGTGTGCGGCTGTGGCCGTAGGCATCCATAACAGCCTGCTGGATAACACCGTTAAGGTCGAACTGAAAGGGGGCTATTTAACTATTCGCTGGCCGGGTAATGACAATACATTGTTAATGACCGGACCGGCACAAACTGTATACCAAGGGAAAATTACACTGTGAGTACACAAGCACAAAAAAAACAACAAGAAACGCTTGATACCGAACAGCAGCTGCTGGAGCTGTTAAAAGACTATCCGGACATTCTTGTCCGTAATCCTGCATTACTGGCCGAGCTGGAAGTTCCGCATGAGTCCGGACAGGCCATCTCTTTAATAGAAAGACAGGTTGGCGTTCTGCGCGACAAGCTGCGGGCATCCGATAAACGCCTGCGCGAGCTTATGGATATCGCCCGCGGCAATGAGCGCCTTGCAGAAAGCCGCCATCGCCTGGCAATCAATCTGCTCGGTTCGCACGACCTTGAAGATGTCATCAGCATCGTCCTGGATGAACTGGGCAATGAGCTGGGCGCTGATTTTGCCGTTGTTCGGCTGCTAACAGACGACAACGACAGGCTCAACAACAAGCCGGAATTATTCATAGATAAAAATACTGAAGAACTGAAAGCATTCAGCACCATGCTCGACAACAGAAAATCACTGTGTGGTCACTGCACAAAAGAGCAGAATGATTTTCTGTTTGGTGAAGATGCCGATCAAATAGGTTCAGCTGCGGTAATCCCGATGGTCGCCGGTGCGAAGCTCGGCCTGCTAGGCCTGGGTAGTACGGATGAACGTCGCTTCAGTATTGCCATGGGCACCGAGTTCCTGACCCAGATCGGTGAACTGGTCAGTGCTGCACTGGCGGTACATCTCGAAGCCTGATGAGTTTCGAGTCTGATCTAAACGATTTTTACAGTTATCTTGAATCCGAGCGCAGGTATTCGCCGCATACACTGGCGGCGTACCAGCGTGATCTGAATGCTTTCATAACATTCAGCCAACAACGCGAATTCGTCAACTGGACGCAGATGGATGATCTTCATGTGCGTGCATTTGTCGCCAGCCAGCACCGTAAAGGTCTTTCGGGCACCAGCCTGCAGCGCCAGCTGTCGGCCATTCGCAGCCTTTTTAATCACCTGTGCCGGCATCATCGAGCGGATAAAAATCCGGCCCAGGGCGTGCCTGCACCAAGGGCCCCCAAACGCCTGCCTGAAACATTGAGTGTTGATCAGCTTGAGAGCCTGCTCGCTTTCCCCGGCGATGATGCACTCGCCTGTCGCGACCGGGCAGTGATGGAGCTGTTCTACGGCTGCGGGCTGCGTCTTTCAGAGTTGACCGGGCTTGAGCTGGGTGACATCGACTGGCAGCAACACACGGTGTCTGTTACCGGCAAAGGACGCAAGCAACGTCATGTGCCGTTTGGCCGCAAGGCTAAAAAGGCTTTAAAGCAATGGCTGCCGCATCGCTCCGCACAGGCTGACCAGGAAGAAAAAGCACTGTTCATCAGCCGCAACGGAAAACGCATCAGTAACAGCAGCGTTCAGCAACGATTGAAAAAACGCGCGCTGCAGCAGGGCGTTGGCATATCGCTGCACCCGCACATGCTGCGCCACTCCTTTGCGACGCACCTGCTCGAATCATCCAATGATCTGCGCGCGGTACAGGAATTGCTGGGACATGCCAATCTGAGCACCACGCAAATCTACACCCACCTCGATTTCCAGCACCTTGCGGGTGTCTATGATAAGGCCCACCCAAGATCTCGAAAATAATTCACCGCAAAGGCGCAAAGTACGCAAAGAAAAGACCAGACATTTATTAACCGCAGAGGCGCAGAGAAAATATTAAAAACATCATTTGCCGCAAAAAACGCGAAAAGCGCAAACAAAAGCTCTATTGTGGTTTTTACCTTCACGTAATTTTGCGACCTTTGCGGCATAAAAACATTTTTCTCTGCGCCTCTGCGGTTAAAACAATCATTTAACTTTGCGTACTTTGCGCCTTTGCGGTGAAAAAAAGACTTATAACGAGTATGTCAGTCAGCACCATTGAAACAGGTATAATCGCCACCATTACTAACACGTCATCATTATTTACCCGTACAGCCCGTTATGCTGATTACCCTCTCTCCATCCAAGGGCCAGGATTTTGAAACGCCGGCCTTGAGTAAAACCTGTAGCAAGCCCGATGCGCTGAAAGATTCCGAGTTGCTGATCAGGGAACTGCGCAAGATCAGGCAAGAAGATATCCAGCAACTGATGAGAGTCAGTGAAAATATTGCCAGTCGGACCGCTGACCGTTACAAGGCATTCAACACCCCGTTCACACCGAAAAACGCCAAGCAGGCAATCTTTGCTTTCAAAGGCGATGTTTACAGCGGAATCGAAATTGAGAAGTACAGGGAAGCGGACCTTAAATATGCGCAGAACCATTTGCGTATTCTTTCAGGCTTGTACGGCTGCCTGCGTCCGTTGGACCTGATCCAGCCCTATCGCCTGGAGATGAAAACAAAACTGGAAAATGCCCGCGGTGACAACCTGTACCAGTTCTGGGGCGATAAGATTACCGATGAATTGAATAAAGAGCTGGAGAAACAGAAACAGCCCGTGCTGGTGAATCTCGCCTCAAATGAGTACTTCAAGTCAGTCAAGCCGAAACAGCTGAAGGGGCGTTTACTGAATATCAATTTCAAGGAGACCAGGGACGGCAAGACGCGCGTGGTGGCGATATTTGCCAAGCGCGCACGCGGCATGATGACAGACTACATTCTGCGCAACCGCATAGAAAAACCGGAAGACATCAAGAAATTCAAACAGGGCGGCTACAGGTTCTGCAAAGATCTGTCTGATGACAGGCAATGGACTTTTGAGCGACCGCAGCCCTAATACGTGTAAAATCACATTCCTTTTAGCCGAAATATTTAGCAGGAGTTCCGCGTGGAGAATTTTCATGGCACCACGATTCTTACTGTACGCCGTGGGGGTACCGTTGTTGTGGGCGGCGATGGCCAGGTTACGCTGGGCGATACCATCATGAAAGGCAATGCCACCAAGGTGCGCAAGGTCTACCATGACAAGGTGATCGCTGGCTTTGCCGGTGCCACCGCAGATGCATTCACCCTGCTGGAGCGCTTTGAAAGCGTACTGGAAAAACACGGTGGCCAGCTCAAGCGGGCAGCAGTTGAGCTGGCAAAAGACTGGCGTACAGATCGCATGCTGCGCCGGCTGGAAGCGATGATGATTGTCGCTGACAAGAAGTCATCACTGCGGAGTTCGGGCACCGGCGGCGTGATTGATGCTAGGGATGACCTGATCGCGATAGGCTCTGGCGGTCCTTATGCGCAATCAGCCGCACGTGCATTGTTCGATAATACAGAATTATCGGCACGTGAAGTAGTAGAAAGAAGCCTGATGATCGCGGCAGATATCTGCATATATACCAATAATGCCCTCACGATCGAAGAAATTAGTAAACAAAGGAATTCATAAAGAGTTTTAAATATGTCTGAAATGACCCCGCGAGAAATTGTACAGGAGCTGGACAAGCACATTATCGGCCAGGACGCGGCCAAGCGCGCGGTGGCGATTGCCCTGCGCAATCGCTGGCGCCGTATGCAAATCCATGAAGAGCTGCGCAACGAGATCACACCAAAGAATATCCTGATGATCGGCCCTACCGGTGTCGGTAAAACCGAAATTGCCCGCCGCCTTGCGCATCTTGCAAAAGCGCCTTTCGTCAAGGTTGAGGCCACCAAGTTCACCGAAGTCGGTTATGTTGGTAGAGAAGTCGACTCTATAATCCGCGATCTTGTCGATATGTCCATAACAACGACACGTGAGCAGGAAATGGAGAAAGTGCGCCATCTGGCAGAAGATGCGGTTGAAGAGCGCATCCTGGATGCGCTGCTGCCACCGCCACGCGACAGTTTTGGTGAGCCCGAGCCTGATCAGGACTCGTCTACACGGCAGAAATTCCGGGTCAAATTGCGTGAAGGCCAGCTTGATGACAAGGAAATCGAGATCGATGTAACCGTTAAACCGGTTGGCGTGGAAATCATGGCGCCACCGGGTATGGAAGAAATGACCAGTCAGCTGCAGGGCATGTTCCAGAATATGTCCAGCGACAAGAAAAAGACGCGAAAAATGACCATCGCGCAGGCACAAAGAGTGTTGCTCGACGAAGAAGCTTCGAAGCTGGTCAAGGATGACGAAATCAAGGTAAAGGCACTGGAAAATGCGGAACAGAATGGCATTGTGTTCATTGATGAGATCGACAAGGTGGCGAAGCGCGCAGAAACAGGTGGTGCCGATGTTTCACGTGAAGGTGTGCAGCGCGACCTGCTGCCGCTGGTAGAGGGCTGCACAGTAACGACCAAGTACGGCATGGTGAAGACAGATCACATCCTGTTTATCGCTTCAGGTGCCTTTCATTTGTCCAAGCCATCGGACCTGATCCCGGAACTGCAGGGACGCCTGCCAATTCGTGTCGAGCTCACTGCACTCAATGCCGATGATTTTAAACGCATCCTGACCGAGCCGGATGCTTCACTGACAACGCAGTATTCAGCGTTGATGAAGACCGAGGGTGTTAATCTTGAATTTGCAGAAGATGGCGTAGAACGTGTGGCCGAAGTCGCATTCGATGTGAATGAACGTGCGGAAAATATCGGCGCGCGCCGCCTGCATACCGTCGTGGAGCGCCTGCTGGAAGAGATTTCATTTGATGCGCCGGATAAGGCAGGGCAGAGCCTTGTAATCGACAGGGAATATGTTGATAACAGTTTAGGTGCGCTCGTCGAAGACGAGGACCTGAGCCGTTACATCCTTTAATAATGATCTTTTTCCGCGATAACTTCGTCAGTGATGTGCTCGAATCCTCATGTACTGGATATGTACACTCCGGTTCTGCGCGCATCACTTCCTCGTTTTCACGAAAAAATCTTCATTATTAACATAACCTACGTATTAAAATATTGATATGCCAAGACCAACCAGTATAAATCTACACCAGAAAAGCAGGGTGCTCGAGCTCGAATTTGATGACGGCAGTAATTTTCAACTGCCCTGCGAGTATCTACGTGTGTACTCGCCATCTGCAGATGTAACCGGCCACGGGCCTGGCCAGGAAATCCTGCAGCTGGGTAAAGAGGATGTGAACATTACTGCAATTGAGCCACAGGGAAATTATGCGGTGAAGCTGGTATTTGATGACAGGCATGATACCGGATTTTATACCTGGGATTATCTTTATGCGCTGGGTTCGGATTATGACAACAAGTGGAAAGACTATCTCGAACGTGTAGAAAAGGACGGACATAAAAGAAAGAAAAGCGATTAGTCCGCCTGCCGCTACACGGCCCCACGCAAATTAACGCAAATACATATATTATGTATTTTTATGGCCGAAGACAGAGTGCAGCAGCTTTACCCTCGCTTGTATCTGTAGGGCTGTTTTTTTACAACAGCATTCCTTTACAAGAGATAGAAAGACAAGGGGTATGTAACATTGGTAATTATACGCAAACATTCGCGTTCATTAGCGGATCAAATAAACTATTTGCGTTAATTAGTGTTCATATGCGGACTTTTAAACCAGGCCAGAAAAAAACAGATTTTAGTTACACGCGGCCTGGTATTGATATTAAAGAAAGTCTACTAGTCCACAAA